>NZ_JAVQLW010000003.1:300000-438202 GCF_031822435.1 Paracoccus sp. MBLB3053
GGCGTTTCGGCAGGCGGACGGCACGATTTCGCGAAAGTACGGTGGCACGGGCCTTGGTCTGTCGATCTCGCGCGAGTTGGCCGACTTGCTGGGGGGCAGGATCGAGCTCGAAAGCCAGCCGGGTCGAGGCAGCACCTTCTCTCTGATCGTGCCGCGCCAGATTGGTGAGAGCAAGGGCGCTGCGGTCTCACGACCATTCTCAACCGCGCCGACGCCCCTGCCAGAGAGATTCAACGAGCACGGCGAACTCGGCGGGCTGGCCGGCGTTGCGGATGATCGCGGACAAATTTCCGAGGGTGATCAGATCATTCTCGTCGTCGAAGATGACACGGCGTTCGCACGGGTGATGCTGGACCTGGTGCATGAGCTTGGCCTTCGCGCGATCGCCGTGGGAACCGCCGATGATGCCGTCCGTGCAGCGCGAAAATACCTTCCTCAAGGGATCGTTCTGGACATGGGGCTTCCCGATCATACCGGCATGTCGGTTCTGGATCGCCTCAAGCGCGATGTCGCCACGCGGCATATCCCCGTTCACGTCGTCTCGGCGACGGATTACATGCGCGAGGCTCTTGCCCAAGGGGCCGTGAGCTATCTGATCAAACCTGTCGAGCGGCAGGCGCTCACTCAGATAATCCAGCAGCTGGGCCATCAGATGGAACAGCCGATGCGCAGGGTCCTGATCGTCGAGGACGATCCCGCGCAGCTCGAAGGGCTCAAGGCGCTTCTCAGCAACGACCATGTCGAGACGATCGGCGCTGCAACCGCGGCCGAAGCGCTGGCCGCATGCCGAGAGTTCAGCATCGACTGCATCGTGCTCGACATGACCCTGCCGGATGCTTCCGGCTTTGAATTGCTTGAACAGCTTGATGCCGATGAAGGAGCGTCTTTCCCGCCGGTGATCGTCTATACCGCCCGCGCCTTGGATCAGGACGAGGAGCTGCGCCTGCGTCGCTATTCCAAATCGATCATCATCAAGGGCGCGAAATCACCCGAGCGGCTGATCGACGAAGTCACCCTGTTCCTCCATCAGGTCGTGTCCGACCTGCCGCCGCGCCAGCGCGAGATGCTTGCGGCTTCGCTCAGCCGGGACAACCTGCTGGATGGGCGCCGGATACTCGTGGTCGAGGACGACATTCGGAACGTCTATGCCCTTACGGGAATTTTCGAGCCGCACGGTGCCGAGGTGCAGATTGCGCGGAACGGCCGCGAGGCGCTCGAGATGCTGGGCCGCGTCGCGGATGGCGGCGCGCCAGGCATTGATCTGGTGCTTATGGACGTGATGATGCCGGAAATGGACGGGCTGACCGCCACCCGCGAGATCCGAAAGATCGAACGCTGGCGTTCGCTGCCGATCATCATGCTGACCGCCAAGGCAATGGCGGATGATCAGACCCAGTGCCTTGCCGCCGGAGCGAACGACTACCTGTCCAAACCCATCGACGTCGGCAAGCTCTTGTCACTGGCACGGGTGTGGATGCCCCGATGACCACCTTGCCCGTGCAAACACAGGCGACCGAGCAGATCGAGCAGGACCTTTTCCTTGAGGCCCTGCATCGCCGCTACCATTACGACTTCCGGTCCTACTCACGCGCATCACTTGCGAGACGAACCGATATCGTCAGAGAACGCCTTGGCTGCGAAACCCTGAGTGACGCGCAGCGCCGCCTGCTGCACGATCCATCGGTGCTGCCCGAGGTCATTGACGCGATGACCGTCCAGGTCAGCGAGTTCTTTCGTGATCCGGCCTATTTCCGTGCCCTTCGCGAAGAGGTCGTCCCCCATCTCAAGACCTATTCCTCGCTCAAGGTTTGGGTCGCGGGTTGCGCGAATGGCGAAGAGCTTTATTCGCTGGCGATTCTGTTCCGCGAAGAGGGATTGCTTGACCGAACCATCTTCTATGCGACCGAAATCAACCGCCGCGCTCTCGCCAAGGCCTCGGCAGGCGTCTACGACATCGACCGGTTGCCCGGCTTTTCCCTGAATTACCAACAGGCGGGTGGCACGGGTTCGCTCTCGGATCACTATACGGCCGCCTATGGCCGCGCGGTCTTTGACCGCAATCTGCGCAACCGCGTCGTCTTCAGCGAACACGACCTGGCCACCGACGAAGTATTTTCCGAGGTCCACCTGATCTCGTGCCGGAACGTGCTCATCTATTTCGACGACAAGCTGCAGAACCGCGTTCTGCGCCTGTTTGCCGAATCCCTGGTGCGCGGGGGCTTTCTTGGTCTTGGCGCCCACGAGACGCTGCGTTTTTCCGAACATGCCGGGTCCTACTCGGCATTCAATGAACAAGAGCGCGTTTGGCGCCGAACCGCATCGCAGGAGATCTTCAATGCCCGATGACAACATCCGCTTCCTGATCGTGGACGATATTCGGGAAAACATGATCGCGCTTGAGGCCCTGCTCAGACGCGACGGGTTGCAGGTCGATTTTGCCAATTCCGCCTCCGAAGCGCTCGAGTTGATGCTGGTCCATGATTATGCGTTGGCATTTCTAGATGTGCAGATGCCGGAAACCGATGGCTACGAGCTTGCCGAACTGATGCGCGGAGCCGAGCGGACGCGGGGCGTGCCGATCATCTTCGTCACCGCCGCCGACCGCGACGAGCGCCGGCGTTTCCGCGGCTATGAAGCGGGCGCGGTCGATTACATCTTCAAGCCGCTTGACCCGGTGGTGCTGAAGTCAAAGGCCGAGGTCTTTTTCCGGATCGGCGAGCAGGCGCGTGATCTCGAGCGCCAAAGGGACGAGATGCGCGTGCTCGCGCATCATCGTGATGTCGCGATTTCCCGCCTCAAGGCGCATGCCGACAATTCGCCGCTCGCGCTGATCGAATGCGATCGGGAACTGACGATCAGAAGCTGGTCCATGGGGGCCGAGAGAATCTTTTCGCGCAGCGCGGTCCAGATGCTCGGGCATCATGTCTGCGACGAGGGATGGCTCAGCGACGACGCGGCCTCGGTCCTGCGCGGCTGGGTCGAAAGGGGAAAATCAGAGCCACGCCACAGTGCCGAATTCCCCGCGCATCGTGGTGACGGCAAGCAGATCCATTGCGAGGTCTACGGCTCGATCCTGCAGGACCCTTCCGACGGCAACCTGTCGCTTTCGCTGCAAATTCTCGACGTGACCGAACGACGCCATGCCGAGGAGGTCCGTAATCTGCTCGTCGGTGAACTGAACCACCGGATCAAGAACACCTTGGCCAATGTTCAGGCCATCGCGCGCCAGACCCTGCGCCAATCCGAAGATCTCGACGGCTTCGGTCAGCGCTTCGCCGGACGGTTGCAGGCGCTCGCGCGCGCACATTCGATCCTGTCCGATGCGACCTGGTCCAGCGCGCCGCTGGACCAGATCATCAACGAACAGATCCGCGCCGGAACGCTGGATGCCGCGCGACTGGTCCGCAGCGGGCCGCGGGTTCAACTTTCGCCTGAAAATACCCTGAGGCTGGCGCTGAGCCTGCATGAATTGGGAACCAACGCCGCGAAGTACGGGGCACTCTCCGTGCCTTCGGGCCGCGTGGTCCTGAGCTGGAAAGTGCAGGGCGATCACCTGCATCTGCGCTGGGAGGAGCAAGGCGGTCCCGCAGTGACACCACCCGCAAGGACGGGTTTCGGGACGACGCTGATCCGTGCAAGCGCCGGCGGCGATGATGACACGGTGCGCGCCGAATGGCTTGCCGCGGGCGTTGTCTGGACAATCATCCTGCCGGTCGAAACCAACCTCGACGACCAACCGGAGCCCTGCCCTGCGCTGGAGCCGGTCGATCGCGCCAATCGCGTGCGGGAACTCAGCGGCTCGCATGTCCTTGTGATCGAGGACGAGCCGCTTGTTGCCATGGATATCAGTCACGAATTGAAGGCTGCCGGCGCGAGCACGGTCGATATCGCCCGCACGATCAGCCAGGCATTGGAGGCAATCGAGCGCTCAGGCTTTGATGTGGCCCTGCTTGACGGGAACCTGTCTGGTGAACCGGTTGACCAGATCGCCACGGCGCTCACCCGGCGGGCGATCCCGTTCTGTTTCGTTTCCGGATATGGCCGACAACATCTTCCGCAGAACTTTCAGGACACTCCGGTCGTCGAGAAACCTTTCCGGACCGACGCCCTGCTTCCCGTGCTGTCGGAATTGATGAAGTCCTGAGCCCCTCACCGTTTTAAAACGGAGTTTGTCGCTCCGAGACTGGTCGCGTTCGCATCAGAGCGCGGCACAGTCATGCCTGACCTGTTCCATATCGTGGAGTCCGAACCAACCAAAAACCGGACAAACTTCCCGAAACCGCCGCGCTTCGCCACTTTCTGCTTGCATTTCGCTTCTCAGCCTACAGAAATTCGAACCCGAGCGGCAGGCATACGGTCCACATGATGGATCGCGCGCAAGGGATGGGGAGATCCCGTCGCGGGAAGGGAGGACAGAATGCAACTCACCGACAATGATCGGGGGGCCGAACTCGCGCTCGGCGGGGTCGAGGCCCTGACGGAACCGAAGCGCGCCGAATACTGGATGCGGCCGGTCGAATTCCTGGCCGCCGGACTGCTGGTGGTGATGATCGTTACCGTTCTGGCCAATGTCTTCTTCAGATATGTCCTGACCAAGCCCCTGATCTGGGGGGACGAGGTCGCATCGATCAGCTTCATCTGGATGGCGATGCTGGGTGCTGCCATGGCCGTTGACCGGCATGAGCACATGCGCCTGACCGTATTCCTGCCCCTTTTGCCCGAAAGGCTTGCCCGCGCGGTCGAAGTCGTGGGGCAGGTGCTGGTCTGCATCCTGTTGTTGCGCCTTCTGCCAGTCGCAATCGAATATGCCTATGAGGAAAGCTATGTGACATCGCCCGCTCTGGGATTGCCGATGTCCTTCCGCGCCTCGGCCCTGCCAACCGGGATCGGGCTGATGAGCGTGCTGATGCTGGTGTCGGTGCTGCGGACGCGAGCTTGGGCCACGATCGCGGGGACGTTGGTGGTGGCGGCGGCTGTGGTCGCACTCCTCTGGTTTGCAAAGCCCGGGCTGCTCGCGATCGGCAACTGGAACCTGCCGATCTTCCTTGGGCTGGTCGTCGGTATCCTATTGCTGATGGGGGTCCCGATCGCCTTCTGTTTCGCCCTTGGCACGCTGTCCTACCTGACCTTCGCCAGCCATTCGCCTGTCTTCGTCATGATCGGGCGGATCGACGAGGGCATGTCTTCGCTGATCCTGCTTTCCGTGCCTGTCTTTGTCCTGCTGGGCTGTATTCTGGACGCAACGGGAATGGGCAAGGCCATCGTGAATTTCCTGGCATCGCTGCTTGGTCACGTGAAGGCAGGGATGAGCTATGTCCTGCTTGGCTCGATGTTCCTCGTCTCGGGGATCTCTGGCTCCAAGGTTTCCGACATGGCGACCGTGGCCCCGGCCCTTTTCCCTGAAATGCGCCGCCGTGGCCATTCCGCGCCCGAGATGACGGCCCTGCTGGCGACCGGCGCGGCCATGGCCGATACCGTTCCACCCTCGATCGTGCTGATCGTGCTCGGTTCGGTCGCGGGCGTGTCGATCGCGGGGCTGTTCATTTCGGGCTTTGCCATCGCCATGGTGTTGCTGATCGTTCTGGCCGTGCTTGCACGCTGGAAGGCAAAGGACGAAGACATGAGCGGCGTGAAGCGCGCTTCCCTGTCGTTCATCGGCAAGGCCGCAGTGATTGCGACGCCGGCCCTGGTCCTGCCCTTCATGATCCGCAGCCTTGTCGGCGGTGGCGTCGCGACCGCGACAGAGGTGTCGACCATCGCCGTCGTCTATGCCTTCGTGATCGGTGTCCTGCTTTATGGCGGCATCCCCATGCGCAAGCTGGGCAACATGCTGGTCGAAACGGCAGCCATGTCGGGTGCGATCCTGTTGATCCTTGGCGCGGCATCTTCGATGGCATGGGCGCTGACCCAATCGGGTTTCGCGCGCGACCTGATGGCGATCGTGACCGGCCTGCCCGGTGGCTGGGTCGTCTTCATGCTCGCCTCGATCGCTATTTTTCTGGTGCTCGGCTGTGTGCTGGAAGGGCTGCCTGCCATCGTGCTGCTGGCGCCGATCATGTTCCCGATCGCACGCGGCCTCGGGATCCACGACATCCACTATGCCATGGTCATCGTGACCGCGATGAATATCGGGCTGATGGCGCCGCCCATCGGCATCGGATTCTACATCGCCTGCAAGATCGCCGACGTGCCTGCCGATCAGGTGATGCGCCGGATCTGGCCCTATCTGCTGGCGCTGATGATCGGCCTTTTCGTGATCGCGGCCGTGCCTTGGTTTTCGACCGCGCTGCTCTGACGATTTCATAACCCTCGGGGAGGAGGAAAACATGAAAACAACCCGTCGCACGATCTTGCTGGGTGCCGCAGCCACGGCGCTTGCCGCGCCGTTCATCCGGCCGGGACCAGCCCGCGCAGCGGATTTCGCCTACAAGATCGCGAACAACCAACCGATGGAGCATCCGAGCAACGTCCGCCTGGCCGAAGCGACCAAGGCCATCCTGGAAGAAACCTCGGGGAGCGTCGATATCCAGATCTTCCCGTCTAACCAGCTTGGTGCCGATACCGACGTGCTCGGCCAGCTTCGGGCGGGCGGGGTCGAATTCTTCCAGCTTTCGCCGGTCATTCTTTCGACGCTGGTGCCCAATGCCTCGATCAACGGGATCGGCTTTGCCTTCCCGAATTACGACGCCGTCTGGAAGGCGATGGACGGCGAACTTGGTGCCTATGCGCGCGGTCAGATCGAAGAGGCCGGTCTGATCGTGATGGACAAGATCTGGGATAACGGCTTCCGTCAGACCACGTCCTCGACCAAGGCGATCACCAGCCCGGCCGATCTGGAGGGCTTCAAGATCCGGGTGCCGGTCAGCCCGCTCTGGACGTCAATGTTCTCGGCATTCGGCGCTGCTCCCGCTTCGATCAATTTCGCCGAGGTCTACACGGCACTCCAGACCGGGATCGTCGACGGGCAGGAAAACCCGCTCACGATCATGAAGGTGGCCAAGATGTGGGAGGTCCAGAAATACCTTTCTCTGACCAATCACATGTGGGATGGCTTCTGGCTGCTCGGCAACCGCCGCGCGTGGAATGCGCTGCCCGAGGACGCCCAGCAGATCATCGCCAAGCATTTCAACGCCGGCGCCGAAAAGCAGCGCGCAGACGTGATGGAGTTGAACGCTTCGCTGCGGAGCGATCTGGAAGGCCATGGCTTTACCTTCAATGAAGTCGATCCGAAGCCATTCGAGGAAAAGCTGCGCGAGGCAGGCTTTTACGCGGAATGGAAGAAGACCTATGGCGACGAGGCCTGGGCCATTCTTGAAGCTGCAGTCGGTCGCCAACTGGCCTGACGCGGATGTCCCGGTCCCCCGATCGCGTCCGGACGCAGACCGAGCCAGCCCAGGCTGGGGCGCAGGCTGTCGTGCGGGCATTGTCGCTGCTGTCGCTTGTCGGCAGGGGCGGGAACGAGGGGCTGGGGCTTTCGCAACTTGCCGAGGATGCCGGGCTGACCCGACCGACCGTGCGGCGCCTTCTTCTTGCACTGGGCGCGGCACGCATGGTGGAACAGGACAGACGGACGCGCCGCTATCATCTTGGCCCGGAAGCCTATCTTCTGTGCTCATTCGCCCAGGACCGGCATGGCATCCTGACGCATGCGCGCGATGCGATGCTGCGACTGGCGCAGGAAACCGGCGACACGGTCTTCCTGACCGTTCCACAGGACGACCATAGCCTGTGCCTTGATCGCATCGAAGGCGATTTCCCGATCCGAACCCATGCGCTCAAACGAGGCGATCGCAAGCCGGCCGGCGTGGGCGCCGGCGGAATGGCGATCCTTGCCGCCCTGCCCGTCCCAGAGGCGGATGCGCTGCTAAGGCGCGTCGCGCATCTGACCGGCAATCTTGGCCCCCTGCTCGCGCAGGATCTGCATCGGGCACGTGACCTGGGTCATGCGCTCAATCCGGGGCGTATCGTTCCGGGTTCCTGGGGGATCGGGGTGGCGATCCTTTGGCCCGATGGCCGGCCCGCCGGGGCGCTTTCGATCGCGGCGATCGAAGACCGCATGCGCCGCGATCGACAGCCCATGCTGGTTGCCGCCCTTGAACGCGAGGCGCGCGAGGTCGCCGCAAGGCTTGCCGCGCTCGACCCGCGTCCCCTTTCCGAAACAAAGAGGAACACCGCATGAGCGAACCGCTGATCGTTGGTTGGTCGCATGGCAAGTTCGGCAAATCCCAAGCGCCCGATACAATGTCCCTGATGCAGGAAGTGGCGCTGCCCGCACTGGAACATGCCGGCATAGCCCCCGATGCCGTCGATGGCATCTTCACGGGCGTCTACAACAACGGCTTCTCGCGGCAGGATTTTCAGGGCGCGCTCGTTGCCATGGGGACACCCGAGCTGACGGGCGTGCCCTTCATGCGGACCGAAAATGCCTGCGCGACAGGCTCGGCCGCGATCTACGCTGCCGCCGACTTCATCGCCTCGGGTCGCGGGCGCGTCGCACTGGTTATCGGGGCAGAGAAGATGACCGCAACGCCAGGTCACGAAGTCGGAGACATCCTGCTTTCCGCCAGCTACGTCCCCGAGGAAGGCCAGATCGAGGGCGGTTTTGCTGGCGTCTTCGGTCGCATCACAAGCACTTATTTCCAACGTCACGGCGACCGCTCGGAAGAGCTGGCCATGATTGCCGCCAAGAACCACGAAAATGGAATGCGCAATCCATACGCGCATATGCACAAGCCCTTCGACGCGGCATTCTGCAATACCATTTCAGACAAGAACCCCCTGGTTGCAGGACCATTGCGGCGGACAGATTGCTCGCTCGTCTCGGATGGTGCGGCGGCGCTTGTCCTGGCGGATGCCGAGATGGCGGCAGAACTGTCCCGCGCCATCCGGTTTCGAGCGCGGGCGCAGGCGGGCGATTTCCTTGCCCTGTCGCGCAGGGACCCCATTGCCTTCGACGGGCCGCATCGGGCATGGCGCGCCGCGCTGGATCAGGCGGGTCTGAGTGTCATGGACCTTGACCTTGTCGAAACCCACGACTGCTTCACCACTGCCGAGATGATCGAATATGAAGCGATGGGCCTGGCTCCGCGCGGCGAAGGCTGGCGCGTGATCCGGGACGGCGTGACGCGTTTTGACGGCGCGCTGCCAGTCAATCCCTCGGGCGGGCTGAAATCGCGCGGCCATCCCATCGGCGCAACGGGCGTGTCGCAACATGTCATGGTCGCCATGCAGCTTGCCGGTGATGCAGGCGACATGCAGCTGCGCGATCCCCGATTGGGCGGCGTCTTCAACATGGGCGGCGCTGCGGTGGCGAGCTACTGTTCGATCCTGGAGCGCGTGAAATGACTGGGCCGATTGGCGGAATGCGCCCCATCTCGACACGGGTCATGAACCTTGCGACCTTCCTGACACAGGCGGCAAGGCGCGACCCGGACGGAACCGCGCTCGTCATGGCGGACACGATCTGGAGCTGGTCGGAATTCGAGCGACGGACGGATGCGCTGGCTTTCGCGCTGCAATCGGAACTGGGGCTGCGCAAGGGCGATCGGGTTCTGTGCCAATCTCAGAACTGTCTTGAGATGATGCAGGCCATGTTCGCCGTCTGGCGCGCCGGGGGCGTCTGGGTACCCGCAAATTTCCGCCAGACCCCGGAAGAGGTCGCCTACCTGACCGAGGCGTCGGGCGCGCGCTTCATGTTCTGCAACGCGACCTTCCCCGGGCACGCCACCGCCTGCCGCTTGGCCTGCCCCGAATTGACGGTGCTGTCATTCGGCGGTTCGGATTTCGCGCCTGCGATCGAGGATATCACGTCGCGCTCATCGGGCCAAAGGCCGATCATCGCCGAAGTGGACCGCGACGATCCGTGCTGGTTCTTCTTCACGTCGGGCACAACCGGGCGACCGAAGGCATCGGTTCTGACCCATGGCCAGATGTCCTTTGTCGTCACCAACCACCTTGCCGACCTGATGCCGGGCCTGACATCAGACGATGCTTCGCTGGTCGTGGCGCCCTTGTCCCATGGCGCAGGTGTTCACCAGTTGACCCAGGTCGCGCGGGGCGTGAAGACCGTGCTGATGCCCAGCGAGAAGTTCGAGGTCGCGACGGTCTGGGAACTGGTTCGCGAATGGCGTGTGTCGACCATGTTCACGGTGCCCACGATACTCAAGCTGATGGTCGAACATCCGTCGGTCGCTGCGGCCGATACCTCGTCCTTGCGCTATGTGATCTATGCAGGCGCGCCCATGTACCGGGTCGATCAGCAGCAAGCGTTGCGTGTCCTGGGCAAGGTGCTCGTCCAATATTTCGGCCTTGGCGAATGCACCGGCAATATCACCGTCCTGCCCGCCCATCTGCACGAGGCTGAAGACGGCCCCACCGCCCGAATCGGAACATGCGGCCATGCCCGCACAGGGATCGAGATCCAGATCCAGGACGATGAGGGACATGAATTGCCCCCCGGCCAGACCGGCGAAATCTGCTGCATCGGGCCCGCCGTCTTCGCCGGTTACTATCAGAACCCCGAGGCCAACGCGAAATCCTTCCGCAATGGCTGGTTCAGGACGGGCGATCTTGGCCATCTGGATGAACAAGGTTTTCTTTATATCACGGGTCGCCAGTCGGACATGTTCATATCGGGAGGATCGAACGTCTATCCACGCGAGATCGAGGAAAAGATCCTGACCCATCCCGCCATCAACGAGGTTGCGGTGCTCGGGCTTCCCGACCCCCTGTGGGGCGAGGTCGGCTGGGCCGTCTGCGTTGCCTCCGGCCCTGTGCAGGAGGATGAACTGGCCGAATTCCTCGACGGTAAGCTTTCCCGCTACAAGATGCCGAAGCGGTTCCTGTTCTGGGACGCCCTGCCCAAATCAGCCTATGGGAAGATCACCAAGAAGATGATCCGTGAGGAAATCGAAACGCGCGGACTTCTGGCGCAAAGCAATGCGACGAAGGCTCCGGCGTGAACGCGCGAATGAAGCATCCCGGCCCGCGCGCAATCGAACGGGTGATCGCGCGCCCAGCGGCCCTTCAGCGCATCTGCGGCGTCCTGAAGGCTGGCCAGAGTGTCATCGCGGCGGTCGGGGAGCTTTTTGCCGAAAAAGGGCTGAAAGGCGGTGTTGTGTTTCTCAGCGGTGTCACCTGCGCGCCCATTCGATATGTTCTGCCGGCGCTTTCCACGGATGGTCTGCATGCCGCGTGGTATTCGCAGATCCATTCGCCCGACGGGCGATGGAGGCTGGCAAGCGCGACCGCCTCGGTCGGCTGGAAGGAGGGGGCGCCGTTCCTGCATTGCCACGGCATCTGGTCGGGGTCTGGCGAAACGGCCATGGGGCATCTTTTGCCATCCGACAGCGTCATCGCCGAGGATTGCCACGTTTCGGGCTTCGGGGCTCCTGCTGCGTGGTTCGAAGCCCTGCCCGATGCCGAAACGGCCTTCACCCTGTTCACTCCTCTGGGAGGGGAAGACGGAAACTCCCTTCTGGTCCGCATCCTTCCCGGCGAGGATGTCGTGACCGCGATCGAGAATGTCGCTGCCGCGCATGGCATCCTGAATGCGGGCCTGCACGCGGTCGGCAGCATCGACCATATCCGCTTTGCCGAGGGTCACCGGATGGATTGTCTTGCGACGGAACTCCACTTCAAGGGTGCCGAGCTTCGGGCTGGCAAGGCGCATATCGGCATCGAGGTGGTGGATATTCACGGAAACATCGCGCGGGGAACGCTGCTTCGAGGGGAAAATCCCGTCGGCGTCACGCTGGAACTGGTCATCGAAAACCGAAAGGAACTGCCATGAGCAAAGTCGCCATCGTCACCGGTGGATGCCGGGGAATCGGCCTTGCCACCACCGAGATCTTTCTTGAACAGGGCTGGCGCGTGGTCATGGTCGATCGCGATACTGACGAACTGAAAGCGGCATCGTCACAGCTTGAGAACGTGCTTCCGATCGATGCGGACATCTCGGACCCGGCCCAGGTCGAGCGCATGATGACCGAGGCGCTGGCCGCCTATGGCCGGGTCGACGCGCTGATCAACAATGCCGGGGTCGCGCTGTTCTCGCGTGCGGGTCGTACCAGTTTCGAGGAATGGCGCGAGGTCATGTCGACAAATCTTGATGGCGTGTTCCTTTGCACGCAGGCCGCCACGCCTGCCCTTGCCCAGACCAAGGGGGCCATCGTCAATATCGCCTCGATCTCGGGGCTGCGCGCGTCGACTTTACGGGTGGCCTATGGGACGTCCAAGGCGGCGGTGATCCACCTGACAAAGCAATTCTCGGCCGAACTGGGCGAGTTGGGCATTCGCGTCAACTGTGTCGCACCCGGCCCCGTCAGGACCAAGCTCGCGATGGCCGTCCACGCGCCCGAGATTATCTCGGCCTATTATGACGCCATTCCGCTGAACCGTTACGGCGAGACGCGCGAGATCGCGGAAGCGATCGTGTTTCTTTGCTCCGACAAGGCCAGCTTCGTTTCGGGACAGACTTTGGCGGTGGATGGCGGGTTCGATGCGACCGGCGTTGGCCTGCCCGCCCTGCGCCGCGAGAACGAACCCGCCTGAATGCCCGATCCCCGACGGATCGCCGTTCATCCGCCGGGTGCAGCGACAAGTTCGGCCTGCCCCTGATCCAGGGGCAGACCGTCACTTGGGGTCACTGGACCACCAGATGCCCATCGCCTAGGTCGGTCCATTCACGCCTGGGCGGCACGAAATCGGGGGCCCGGACCGGGCTTTTCAGCTCATCCACGGCCAATCTGCGCCTGAAGCCCCGCCTGGCGGGATCCGGCACCGGAACCGCTGAAATCAGCTTCCTGGTATAGGGATGTCTCGGATCTCCGAAGATCGCTTCACGCGGCCCGATTTCGACGATCTCACCCAGATACATGACTGCGACGCGGTGGCTGACACGTTCGACAACTGCCATGTCGTGGGAAATGAAAAGATAAGCGATCCCCAACCTTTCCTGCAGGTCCATGAGCAGATTGCAGACCTGCGCCTTGATCGAGACATCCAGTGCCGAGACGCTTTCATCCGCGACGATGACCTTGGGTTTCAGGCCCAGGACACGCGCGATTGCCACCCGCTGACGCTGGCCACCCGAGAATTCGTGCGGGTATCGGTCCATCATCGACGGGTCGAGCCCGACCTGTTCCAGCAGGTCTGCCGTCGCCTGGCGGGCCTCGCGGCGCCCGGCGATACCATGCTTCAGAAGCGGTTCGGCAACTGTCTGGCCCACCGTCATGCGGGGGTTGAGGCTCGAATAGGGGTCCTGGAAAATCATCTGGCCGGATCGGCGCATCCGACGCAGATCGGCGCCTCGCAGATCGGGAACATCGAAGCCGTCAAGCTGCACATCACCGGACCGTGGTTCCACAAGTCGCAGGACCGACCTGCCTGTCGTGGACTTGCCGCAACCGGATTCCCCGACCAGCGACAATGTCTCGCCTGCCCAAAGATCGAACGAGACATTCTCGACCGCGTGGACATTGCCCTTGGGGCGGCCAAGCAGGTCCTTGCCGACGGCGAAACGCGTGACGAGATTGCGCACCGACAAGACTGGCGTATCAGTTCGGTCGACCTGCCGGCACAGGGGCTGCGACGGTGCAATCTGACCATTCGACATGTCCACGACCGGGAAGCGCAGCGGAGCGGGCACGCCTTGCATCGAACCCAGTTTCGGCACGGCAGACAGCAATGCGCGGGTATAGGGGTGGTGTGCGGCCGTGAAAATTTGTTCCGTCGGACCGGTTTCGACGCAATCTCCCCGAAACATGACGACGGTGCGGTCAGCGATCTCGGCCACGACGCCCATGTCATGGGTGATGAACAGGACGGCCATGCCGGTTTCCTGCTGCAGATCCTTGATCAGATCCAGGATCTGGCCTTGGATCGTCACATCCAGCGCGGTGGTCGGCTCATCGGCGATGAGCAGGCGCGGCCGCGAGGCAAGCGCCATGGCGATCATGACCCGTTGGCGCATCCCACCCGAGAACTGGTGCGGATATTCGTCGATCCGGGTTTGGGCATTCGGGATTCGCACCCGCTCCATCAGCTTCAGCACCTCGGCCCGGATCTCGGCCTTGCCCATCGGGCTGTGCCGGGCAAGCACCTCGCCGATTTGCACCCCGACGGTAAAGACCGGGTTGAGCGAGGTCATCGGTTCCTGAAAGATCATCGCGATCTCATTGCCGCGGATCGCTTGCATCCGATCCTCGCCGAGGCCAAGCAGTTCTCGGCCGTTCAGGCGGATTTCGCCTGAGACACGCGACCGCTTTGGGTCGAGCAGTTGCAGGATCGAAAGCGATGTCACGCTTTTCCCCGAGCCGCTTTCGCCCACGATCGCGACCGTTTCGCCCGGGGAAACATCGAAGGACACGTCACGCACCACGTCCTTCCAGCCCTGCGCTGTGCGGAACGCCGTGGTCAGGCCGCGGACGGAAAGGACAGGCTCGGCCATCTCAGCGCCCTGCCGCATAGGCCTGCATCAATCGCGGGGTAGCAGCGGCGCGCAGCAATCCCGATGGTTCGCGCCGGGCGGCGGTCAGCCGTCCGATATCCCAATCCCCGGCGACGGTGACCAGATGCCCCCGGCGGCGCAGCTCGGCGATCGTCGTCTTGCCGACCCGGCCTTCGATCAACATGCCACCGGGCGAGCAGGTCCGAGGATGAAAGGATGCCGGAAAATGCGTCGAGTGATAGAGCGGCGCGTCGATCGCCGCCTGCAGATTGGTTTCATGATGAGCGTAGCGCAGGAAGAACGCGAGTTGCCACTGATCCTGCTGATCGCCGCCCGGCGTGCCGAAAGCCAGAAGCGGCTTGCCATCCCTGAGCGCAAGGGATGGCGTCAGCGTGGTTCTGGGCCGTTTGCCCGGTGCAAGCGATGTGGGAAGACCGTCCTCAAGCCAGAACATCTGGGCCCGGCTGTTCAGGCAGAAGCCCAGTTCGGGGATTACCGGGGAGCTTTGCAGCCAGCCGCCCGAAGGCGTCGTGGAAACCATGTTGCCCCAGCGATCGATCACGTCGATATGGACCGTATCGCCGCGCCTTTCCGAAAGATGCGCCATGGTGGGTTCATAGACCGCACCCGTGCCCATTCCTGCAAGCATCCGCATCGTCCGATCGCGCTGACCTTCGAAGCCGGGCACGGTGCCCGGTCGCAGCTCCATCGAGGCGCGCTCGCCGATCTGGGTTCGTCGGTGGGCGGCATAGGGCTCCGAGAGAAGCGTCTCCATCGGCACGTCATGGAAATCGGGATCGCCGTAATAGACTTCACGATCGGCATAGGCGAGCTTCATCGCCTCGATGACCGTATGAATGTAATCGGGCCCGTTCGGGTCCATCGTCGCCAGATCGAAACCTTCTAGGATCTTCAGCCCCTGCAGCAGGACTGGACCTTGGCCCCAGGGGCCGGTCTTGGCGATCGTCCAGTCATGATACGTGCCGAATTGGGGCTCTTCCACCGTGGCGTGCCATCCCGACATGTCTTCTGCGGTAAGGACGCCGCGATGCCGCTCGCCGGAGCCGTCCATCACCTCGGTTTCGCGGCAATAGCGGTCGATGGCCTCGGCGACGAACCCCTTGTAGAAGGCGTGGCGGGCAGCTTCGATCCCCGCATCACGGCCCGAGGCGGCATCTGCCTCGTCCAGAATGCGGCGCCAGGTACGGGCGAGGACCGGATTTCGGAACATGCTTTGTGCCGCGGGAACTTCGTCCCCCGGCATCCAGGTTTCCGCCGAGCTGGGCCACTCGGTCCGGAAGAAATCGGCAAGCTCTGCGATTGTGCCCGAAACGCGCGCCAGCAGGGGATGGCCGTGTTCGGCGTAGAAGATCGCCGGTTCAAGCACTTCGCGCAGGGTCATGGAACCATAGTCGCGCAGCATCAGCATCCAGCCGTCGAATGCGCCGGGAATGACCGTCGCCAGCAGACCGTTTCCGGGGATCAGGTCAAGCCCCTCGGACTTGTAGCGCGCGATGCTTGCCCCGGACGGAGCCGGGCCCTGCGCGCAGATCACTTCGGTGCGGCCCGTCGCTGCCGAATGGATGATCGCGGGCAGATCGCCACCCGGCCCGTTCAGATGGGGTTCGACCACCTGCAGCACGAAACCCGTGGCCACGGCGGCATCGAAAGCATTGCCGCCCTTTTCAAGAATGCTCATCCCGACGGCGGTCGCGATCCAATGCGTCGACGTGACGACGCCGAAAGTTCCGAGCAGTTCCGGGCGTGTGGTGAATTCCGTCATTTCAGGTCCTTGAAATCAGTGTTCGCGAGGGTCCAGCGCATCGCGCAGCCCGTCGCCAAGAAGGTTGAAGCCGATCACCACTAGGAAGATCGCGGCACCGGGCCACAGGGCCATCCAGGGGGCTTGAGAAAGAAAGTTCTTCGCCACGTTAAGCATCGACCCCCAACTGGGTGCCGGGGCTTGCTGCCCGAGGCCAAGAAAGGATAGCGAGGCCTCGGCTATGATCGCGGTCGCGATGGTCAGCGTCGCCTGCACGATGATGGGAGGCGCGATATTGGGCAGGATATAGCGCGACATGATGTCGAAATGCCCCAGCCCGATCGAACGAGCCCCCTCGACATAATCCTCGGTCCGGACGGAAAGAACCTGGCCCCGGGTCAACCGGATGAAGACGGGCATGGCGGAAAGCCCGATCGCGATCATGGCATTCGCAAGGCTCGGGCCGAGAAACGCGGCAAGGGCGATCGCCATGATGAGAAAGGGCATGGCAAGCAGTGCGTCCGTGAAGCGCGAAATCACCGTATCGACCCAGCCGCCAAAATAGCCGGCGGCCAGACCGATCGGAACGCCCGTCGCGACGGCAATCGCGACCGAAATGACGCCTGCCATCAGCGAAGCACGCGCGCCCCAGATCATGCGCGAAAGCACATCCCGGCCGATATCGTCGGTGCCGAACCAATGTTCGGCCGAAGGAGGCTTTCGGATCGCCGTCCAGCTCGTGGCCAAAGGATCGGGGATCGGGAGCAGCGGAGCCATGAGCGCCAGCAACACGAAGAAACCGACGATGGCCGCCCCGACCAGGGCTGCGGGGCTGCGTCGGAATTTGCCCCACACCCGATTACCCATGCGGGCGGAGCCCACCGCATTCGACTCGATGGCAGTCATAGCGCGGTCCTCATGCGGGGGTTGAGAAGGACATAAAGGACATCCGCCAGCAGGTTCATCAGCAAGAAGCCGATGGCGGTGCACAAGACGACCCCCTGCACGACTGCGTAATCCCGGTTGAAGACAGCATCTACGGTGAGCTTGCCGAAACCCGGAATGGTGAAGATCTGCTCGGTCAGGACCGCACCGGCCAGAAGCTCGCCGAAAAGCAATGCGGTCAGCGTGATGATGGGCAGGAGCGCGTTGCGAAAGCCGTGCTTCATCACCACCTCGCGCCGGGACAGCCCCTTTGCCTTTGCAGTACGGATGTAATCCGTCCCGAGCACGCCCAGCATGGCGGACCGCGTATGCCGCATCAGGGTCGCCGCCAGCGCCGTTCCCAGGACGAAAGCGGGCATCAGCATGGTCTGGATCGATCGGACCGGATCGACAAAGGGGGATTCGTAGCCAGAGGCCGGCAGCCAGCCAAGCCTGACCGATACAAGCAGGATCAGCATGATCCCCAGCCAGAAATTCGGGATCGACAGCCCAGAAAGAGCGACGATATTCGCGATCCAGTCAATCGGCCCACCCTTCCTCACGGCTGCGAGGATGCCGGCGGGAATGCCGATCAGCAGGGCAAACAGCATCGACATGATCGCAAGCTGGATGGTCACCGGCAGCTTCTGGGCGATCAGTTCAAGGACCGGCTGACCTGTCCTGAGTGAGGTCCCGAAATCGCCGGTCATGACCCCGCCCAGCCAGCGCAGGTATTGCACGGCAAAGGGATCGTTCAGGTGATATTGTTCGCGAAGGAATTCCAGGGTCGCGGGGTCGCGTTCCTCGCCTGCCAGGGCAAGCACCGGATCGCCCGGCAGCAGTTTCTGAAGCGAGAATACCAGCAGCGATACGATCAGCAGCGTGGGCAGGGCCACGAGGACGCGCTTGAGGATGAAGATCAGCATGAACAGGCTCTGGTCCTTGGCCGGCAGTTTCAGCCGGCAGTTCGGGAAGGCGGCGGGATAAGCCGCCTTCCCCGCATTGGCAGGATGGTCAGTCGGCGTCCGTCACGCCCTTCAGACGGATCATGCCGTCGGGATAGGCTTCAAACCCCTCGATGCCCTTGTCCATGGCAAAGACATATGTCTGATGCCCGAGGTAGATGATCGGAAGATCACGATCGAGGATCGCGGTCGCAGCGTCGTATTTCTGCTTGCGCGTCGCAGGATCGCTGGTCGCGCGCGCCTCGTTCAGCAACGCGTCGACCTCGGGATTGCAGTATTTCGCATCGTTGATGCCGCCCTCGCACGTGACGAACTGGTGGATATTGCCATCAGGATCGGGGCGGCCCGACCAGTCCGAGCGCGAAAGCTGGAAATTGCCGGCCGTCTGTTCAGAGAGCAGCGTGGCGAACTCGGTCGCCTTGAGCGAGACATCGAACCCTGCCTCGGCGACCATCGCCTGGATGACCTGCATCATCTGGGTGACGACCGGGTTGTTCGCGTGCTGCAGTTCGACCGGAACGCGGTCGAGCCCGGCCTCGGCAAGAAGCGCCCTGGCAGCCTCGACGTCGCGCGCGGGTACCGGAATCTCCTTGTTGAACCAGGGCGAGGTCGGGGCCCAAGGCTGGTTGCCGGCCTTGGCAGTGCCCTCGAACACGACCTGGTTCAGCGCATCACGATCGATCGCCAATGAAAATGCCTGACGGACGCGGGCGTCTTCTCCGATCGGGTTCTTGGCGCGATCGCCATTGTTGATATTGGCGTAGATCGCCATGTAGCCCAGGCCGACCGCTTCCTGTGTCGACAGTTTGGCGTCACCCTTGACGCTGGCGACATCGCTGGCCGCGACACGTTCGATCATGTCGAATTCGCCCGAGCGCAGGTTGGCCAGGCGCACTGTCGTATCAGGGACAGGCAGATAGACGACGCGATCGATGCTGACCTTGTCGGCATCGTAGTAATCCGCGAATTTCTCAAGCACGATACGGTCCTGCTGGATCCGTTCGACGAATTTGAATGGGCCCGAGCAGACCGGTTTCTGTCCGAAATCCGCTCCTGCCGCCTCGGCAGCGGTGGGCGAAATCATCATCCCGGCCCGGTCAGAAAGCTGCGCGAGCAGCGAGGCATCGGGCGCCTTCAGCGTGAACGTCACCTGCATCGGCCCCGTCGCCTCGACGGATTCGACGGACGAAAGCTCGGACTTGCGCCGCGATTCCGGCAAGGTCATCGAGCGGTTGATATTGTAGACCACGGCCTCGGCATCGAATGGCGTGCCATCGTGAAAGATCACGCCTTCGCGCAAATTCATGACCAGTTGCAGCCCGTCCTCGGTGGTGGACCAATCGGTGCCGAGCTGGGGCACGATATTCACGTCCTTGTCCAGATCGACCAGCTTGTCGCAGAGCCCGGTATAGACGATCCGGCCCACAAAAGTTCTGGACTGGTCCGGATCAAGCACGTCCGCATCATCCTGCAGGCCGATGCGAAGTTCGCTCGCTCTGGCAGGTGCGGAGATGGCGGCCAGAATTGCCGTCAGAGCTGCGGCAGAAAGCAGTGACTTCATCGTGTTTTTCTTCCCCTGTTGTTGTGTGTCGCATCCGGTTGATCCGGTCATTCCGACTTCTTCAAAATCCGGACCCGTCAATCGAGGTTTGCCGGATCAGTCTTTCCTGAAGCATCAGCAGGTGCTGACGCATATGTTCGGCCGCTGCCTGTGGGTCCCTTTCGGCGATGGCATCGATGATGTCGTGATGCTGGCGCCGGGTGACGTCACGCGTGCCATTTCCGCCTCGCGCCCGTTCGCGAATTGATTGCCATGCCTCGTCTTGGCGAAGCCTGTTCACCGTTTCGAACAAAGACAGAAACAGGCTGTTGCCCGAGGCCTGGGCGATGAGACGGTGGAGTGTTCCGTCCCAAAGCTCGCGTGCGTCGGCATCCTCGCATTGCACAATCCTGTCGGCCAATTCTCGCATCCGCGTGATCTGCTCGGCCGTCGCACGCATCGCGGCCAATGCGGCAAGCTGCGGTTCGATCCGAAGCCTCACTTCCATTATCTCGAGAAAGTCGGTCGTCGCGGCCAGCGCTTCGCCACCAGCGAGCGCAGGTGAGGGGCCGACGAAGGTGCCCGACCCCTGTCGACGCCAGATCAGCCCCTCGGCTTCGAGCACTTCAAGCGCCCGGCGGACCGCACGGCGTCCCACCCCCAGGGTCTCGGCAAGCCTGCGCTCGGTCGGCAACCTGCTCCCCGCGGCAATCCCGCCGGAGGTCAGATGCTGCCTGAGACGTTCGAGCGCATAGGCAGAATTGCCGTGTTCGGCGCGGAGCATGATGTCATCTGAAGCGGCGGGTGCGAGCGTGGGCATAAGGGAACCAATTTCATAACTGGTTTCATAATCGTCACGCTGAGTGGATTCGCAATGGCAAGGTTCGTCGGGGACGAAAAAGATTCGGGCCGGCGGCAAACTGCATGAATTATTGGCAATACCTGCCCGGAGCGACTAAGCTCGCGTCCGCGGATGCTAAGTGGGAATGGAACCACTGCAAAAAGAAATGGTCCCCTAAGGGGACCATTCGTAGCGGTTCAAACGGTAAGATCACGAGGCAAGGGCGGCCTTGTTCAACGCGTGTCGGCGCGCACAGCGCTGCGCGATCATTGCGCAAATCAAAAGCTGGGACATGTGATAGATCAGGACGGGCAAGACCGTGGCGCCGAGAGTCGAGACCGGGAAAAGAGCCGTGGCGATCGGCAGACCGCTTGCCAGGCTCTTGGTCGAGCCGCAGAAGAACAGAACCACCCTGTCCGGCTCGTTCAGGTTGAACACCTTGCCGGCGGCAATCATCAGCGCGAAAACCACGCCAAGGAACAGCAGCAGGACAAGGATCAGCACGACAAGGCTGATGGCCGGGATGCCTTTCCACAATCCCGAAACTGTGCCTGCGCTGAACGCGGAATAGACGATGAGCAGGATCGAACCGCGATCGACCGTCAAGGTCATGATCCTGTGCCGGCGTACGAAATCCCCGATCAGAGGGCGCAGCAGCTGACCGACGACGAACGGCAGCAGGATCTGCATGCCGATCCGCAGGACCGCATCAAGGCTGACGCCACCGCCGCCCTGATGCAGCATCAACGCGACCAGCGCCGGCGTCAGTGCCACCCCGATCAGGTTCGAAAACGAGGCAGCACAGATGGCCGCCGGCACATTCCCCTCGGCCATCGAGGTGAAGGCGATCGAGCTTTGAACCGTCGAGGGCAAAACCGCGAGGAACAGCAGGCCCAGCGTCATCTGCGGACCAAGAATGCCCCCGAAGACCCAGGCAAAGACGAGCCCGAGCAAAGGGAACATGACGTAGGTCGCGCCGAAGGTCAGACCCTGCAGTTTCCAGTTCGTCAGCCCCGCCCTGACGGAAGCGGAATCAAGCTTCGCGCCGTAAAGAAAGAACAGTGCCGCGACGGCCCAATAGGTGACGCCGCGCAGGATGTCTGCGGCGACCCCGTCCGCAGGCAGGATCAGCCCCAGCATGACCGTGCCGAGCAGCATGAGCATGTAATTGTCGATCCCGATGCGGCTGATCCAGGTCTTCATTCCCGACATCTCCCTAGTATCCCAGCGCCATGCCGTCCTTGCGGCTGTCCGACCCGCCTTCGAGCATGTTCGTATTGGGGTCAATGCGGATCGCCTGTGATCCGCCGAGTGGAGTGTCGAGAACCCGGATCACATGCCCGCGCGCAGCAAGCGCTTCACGCGTCTCGGCCGGCAGGCTCGCCTCGACCTCGAGCACGCCGTCAAAGGCGAAGCTGCGCGGTTGGTCCATCGCGGCTTGCAGCCCAAGGTCGCGGTCGATGACGCCCGACAGGAAGGCCGCGTGACCTGCTGCCTGATATTGTCCGCCCATCACGCCGAACGGCATCAGCACCTTGCCGTCCTTCGACAGCATGCCCGGAATGATCGTATGCATCGGCCTCTTGCCCGGCCCGATGGCATTGGGATGACCCTCGATCAGGCGGAACGAGGCGCCCCGGCTGTGGAACAATACACCGGTCACCGGATCAAGGCGGGTCGAACCGAAGCCGTGGAAAATGGAATTGATGAAGGATAGCGCGTTGCCCTCGGCATCGACCACGCAAAGATAGATCGTGTCCTTGTGTTCGGGCTCGTCCCAAAGCGCTGGTGGAAGTGCCCGGCTCATGTCGATGCGCGCGCGGAGTGTCTCGATAGCCTCATCCGAAAGCAGCTTCTCGGCCAAGCCCTCGCAGCAAGCTGGGTCGGCGATCAGGGCATCGCGATGGTAATAGGCAAGCTTGGTGGCCTCGGTGTGAAGATGGATACGGTCGGCTTCCGAACATGTGGCCAGGTCGAAGCCTTCGAGGATTCGCAGGATCATCAGCGCCGCCAGCCCCTGCCCGTTCGGCGGACATTCATGGACTTCGAAGCCGCGATAGCTTGTCGAGATCGGCTCGACCCATTCAGCGCCATCGCTGGCCTTGGCGAAGTCCTCTACCGTATGCAGGCCGCCAAGGCTTTGCAGATGCGCGACCATGCTCTCCGCCGCCGCACCCTCATAGAAAGCGGGGGCACCCTCTTGCGCGATCTCGCGCAGCCGCACAGCCAGCAACGGCTGCGCGTGCCTGCTGCCAGCCTCGGGTGCCCTGCCATCTGGAAGAAAGACCGCAGCGGCATGCTCGTCCGAACCGATCAGTTCCGCCGCGGCCGCCCAATCCTGCGCGACGCGCGATGTGACCGGATAGCCGTCTTCGGCATAGCCGATCGCGCGTTCGAAAAGCCTTTCGAGGGGCATTGAGCCATGATCGGCATGCAGTCGGCACCACGCCGAAACAGCGCCGGGAACGGTGACGGCATGTGCACTGGTCTGAGGGATCTGTTCGTCCAGCCCTGCGGCTTTCAATGCCGCCACAGTCGCGCCTGCTGGCGCCCTGCCCGAACCGTTCAGCGCTTTCACCGGCCCGCCCGCAGGCGCGTATAGCGCAAAGCAATCGCCTCCGATTCCCGTCATCAGCGGATCAACCACGGCTTGCACCGCCGATGCGGCGAGCCCGGCATCGACGGCGTTCCCGCCCGCGTTCAGGATCTCGAGCCCCGCCGCCGTCGCAAGCGGATGCGAAGTGGCAATCATTGCCTTGCCGGCAAAGGTCGAAGGGCGTCGTCCGGTAAGAAAGTCGTGGCGGCTCATCTTGGTCCCGTCATCAGATTCGTCTGGTCTCACCTATCGTTTATGTATACATATTGATTTGTCCAGTACACAATTCATGAGAGAGAGATGACGCGCAGCGAAAGATCGGCTGATCAGGTGCACTCGATCCTGTCCGATCGGATCGTCGCCGGCAGACTGCGGCCCGGCGATCCGCTGGCCGAAAGTACCCTCGCCGATGAATTCGGGCTGTCGCGCACGCCGATCCGCGAGGCGCTGCACAGGCTGGCATCCGAAGGGCTGGTGGAAAGGGGCGCTCGCCGCGCTTTCGTGGTTCGGCGCATGAGCGTCACCGATCTGCGCGATCTCTTCGAAACGCTGGGAGAAATAGAGGCAATCTGTGCCCGGCTCGCCGCACATCGCATGACCGAGATCGAGCGGGACGATCTGCGCAGGTTGCTGGGGCAGGAAAGGATTGATTATCCGCTGCTCAATGCGCGGTTTCATGATGCGCTTCGAACCGGTGCGCGCAACCACCTGATGTCCGGACTGCTTGAAGATCTCGACCGACGCAGCCTGCCGTGGCGGGACGCCAGTTTCCGCGCGCAGACCCGTCGGGTCGAGCAATCTCGCGCCGAGCATCTGGAGATTCTCGACGCGGTCCTTGCGCGGGACGGAGAACTGGCTGCCCGGCTGATGCGCGAGCACATGGCGAGTTCTCTCAGCGCCATTGCCGAGATGATCCGGGAAAGGCCCGGCCCGGGCGAACGCATTGTCGCCCGGCCAAGGTCCGGTGCGGTGCCGGACCTCGACTGAACCCGGAGATCAGGCGGCCGCGCTTTGCTCGATTCCGGCGATGTCGGCTTCCATCGCAAAGATCTGGGCGACGGCATTGGCAGCCTCGGCACCCTTCTTCACGAAATGCTCGCGGAAAAAGCCAGTGAGCAATTCGGTTTCCTGGTAGTTGTGAGGCGTCAGCGAAACCGAGAAACAGGGCACGCCGGTTTCCATGCCAGCCTGCATCAGGCCATTCACGACGGCGGCGGCGACAAAATCGTGGCGGTAGATCCCGCCATCGACGACCAAGGCCGCCGCGACGACAGCATCATAGCGACCGGTTTGCGCCAGTTTCTTGGCCACAAGCGGCATCTCGAAAGCGCCGGGCACGTCGTAGGCGTCGGTCACGACGCCCGGCATCAGGCGCGCGGCCTCGGCCAAAAAGCCTTCATGCGCGCGGTCGACGACATCGGAATGCCAACGAGCCTTGATGAAAGCGATACGGGAAGTTCTGGTGTTGATCGTCATGTTTTCAGGACCCCTGCGGTCGGTTGCGTCAGGTCCCAAGGCTGTGCCACGACGAACCCGACCAGGGGGCCGGGAACTTCGAGGTTCTCTTTCATCCGGACTATACCGTCGGCCCCGGAGTTTCACCGGATCTGCTGTCCCCCTGCATTTGCAAGGGCGCTCGCGGGCTATCACCGCCGGTGGGGAATCGCACCCCGCCCTGAGAATTTTTGCTGGATAGCAGCGCGCCGTTCAGCCTGCAATCCACCGCGTTACGGATAGGCGAAAAAAGAACGCGATGCGCAAAACTTAGCCACGAGCCATTGCCACCCCGCGGGCCCAGTTCGTCCGTAGGTTTTGTCGCGTTTCGCCGGGCATCTGCGGCTGAAATCCGGTGGTGCCTTCAACGCGTTCCACCGCCGGAAAGCCCAACGCGGAAAAAGCCATTGCGGCGGCACCTAAAGCCCCGACCTCTTCAACCTCGGATCTCAGGACGGGGCGATCAAGCAGGTCTGCCTGAAGCTGCATCAGGAACGAATTGACCGAGGCACCGCCATCGGCGCGCAGATCGGCGAGCGGATGGCCGATATCCAATTCCATTGCCTCGAATACATCGGTGATCTGATGGGCGATCGCTTCGAAGGTCGCGCGGGCCAGGTGGGCGGGACGGGTGGCATGGGTCATGCCGGTCACAAGCCCCGTCGCGCGGTCGTCCCAATGCGGCGCGCCAAGTCCAGCCAGCGCGGGAACGAACACGACGCCGCCTGCATCGGGCACGCTTTGGGCCAGATCGGACAGGGCCCGGGCGTCTTTCATCCCAAGCATCTGAGCCATGAAAGCCGAGGCCTGTGCCGAAACGGTGATATTTCCCTCCAGCGCATGGGCCACGCCGTTCCGGTCGCTCCAGGCGATTGTCCCGGAAAGACCGTGACCCGAGGCCATGCGATCGGGCGTCAGCGTCATCAGCGAGGAGCCCGTGCCGAATGTGGCCTTGACCGGACCCGGGGCCCGCACGCCATGACCGTAAAGCGCGGCATGGCTGTCGCCCATCATCGCCCGGATCGGCAGGCCGGCGGGCAGCGCAGTCACCCCCTCGACGGTCACTCCGAATTCGGCATCCGAGGCGACCGGATGCGGCAAGGCTGAGAGAGGTGCGCCGAACAGGGCGCAAAGCTCGGCGCTCCAGTCCAGCTTGTCGGTGTCGAAAAGCTGGCTTCGCGAGGCGTTGGAATGGTCCGTCAGGAAACTCGCGCCGCCGGTCAGCTTGTAAAGCAGCCAGGCATCTACGGTACCCGCCCGCAGCCGTCCTTGCCCGGCAAGCGCGGCCACATCAGGAAGATTGCGGATCGCCCAGCCCAGTTTCGATGCCGGAAAAAGCGGATTGATGGCCAGCCCCGTCAGCTCGACAACCCGGGCATCGTGACCCTGCGATTGCAGATGCGCGCAATCATCGGCCGTGCGACGGCATTGCCAGATGATAGCGGGCGCAACTGGCTCACCGTTTTCCGCATCCCACATGACCAGCGTTTCGCGTTGGTTCGCGATGGCCAAGGCGACGATTTCACCGGCATGCTGCGCGAGATCCGCGACGACCTTGCGGACGCTTTCCCAGATGTCCTGGGCTGACTGTTCGACCCAGCCGGGACGGGGATAATCCGTCACCAGCGGCGCTGAAGAGCGGGCATGTATGCGGCCGACGGGATCGACCAGCGCTGCCTTGGTATTCGTCGTGCCCTGATCTATGGCCAGGACGAGGGGTGCCTGGATCACTTTGACGCCCTTGTCATAGCGGCCCTGGCACGCTCGGCGATGCCTTCGGCGCTGAGCCCGTATTCCCTGAACAGCCACTCGACCGAGCCGGTCGGCAGGAAGCCGGGGAAGCCTATGCGCTCGACCGGGACCGGGCGATGGGCCGAGGTCAGCTCGGCCACTGCCCCGCCCAAACCACCCCGGACGGATGCTTCCTCGGCGGTGACGATGGCGCCGGTTTCCTCGGCGGCGGCCAGCACGGCGGCCTCGTCCAGCGGGTTCAGCGTCGCCATGTTCAGCACGCGGGCATTGATCCCCTCGGCTGCCAGCAGGTCCGCCGCAGCCAGGGCGATATGGGCGATCGTGCCATTGGCGATCAGGGTGACATCGCCGCCCGCACGCAGGATCTCGGCCTTGCCGGGGCGGAAGACGCGGTTCTCGACCGCGAGATCGGGAACCGGCATGCGCGACAGGCGCAGATAGACCGGGCCCTCGTGATCTGCGGCCCATTTCACCGCCTCGGCGGTCTCCCAAGCATCGGCGGGGACGATCACGGTGATGTTCGTGAGCGGCCGCAGCCAGGCGAAATCCTCGATCGAGTGATGCGTTGCGCCAAGTTCGCCATAGGCCACGCCCGAAGACTGGCCAACCAGCTTCACGTTGAAGCCGGCATAGGCGATATCGGCCTTGACTTGCTCCAGCGCGCGACCCGTAAGAAAGCAGGACGCGGCCGAGACGAAGGGCACCTTGCCGCCATTGGCAAGGCCCGCACCGACGCCGACCATGCATTGTTCCGCAATGCCGACATTGACCAGCCTGTCAGGGAACTGCTTCTGGAAGCCGCCGAGCTTGGAAGAGCCGATGGAATCATTCACGACGGCGACGATGCGCGGGTCGTTCGCGGCCAGATCGCAAAGGGTCAGGGACCATGCGTCGCGGCAATCCCGCAGACCTTCGGTTTTCACAGCGGGCGCGGCCATCAGACCAGTTCCTCCATGGCTTGTGCAAATTGTTCGGTATTGGGCACGCCGTGGTGCCAGCCAGCCTGGTTTTCCATGAAGGACACACCCTTGCCCTTGACGGTATTGGCGATGATGCAGAGCGGCTTGCCGCGGCCCTTGGGCGAGGCGGATAGCAGCGCCAGAAGCGCGCCGACGTCATGGCCATCGGCCATTTCGACATGGAAGCCGAAGGCGCGATACTTGTCGTCCAGCGGATCAAGACCCGCCGTCTGCTCGGTCCCCTGCCCTTGCTGCAAGCGATTACGGTCGATGATCAGGGTCAGGTTCTCGAGCTTGCGATGGCCGGCGGTCATCGCGGCCTCCCAGTTCGAGCCCTCCTGCTGCTCGCCGTCGCCGGTCAGCACGAAGGTGCGGTAATCCGCCCCCGATATCTGGCCGGCAATGGCGATGCCGACCGCGACCGGGAAACCGTGGCCCAAGGGACCGGTATTGGTCTCGATCCCCGGCAGGTAGTTTCGGTTCGGGTGGCCGTTCAGCAGCGATTTCGGCTGCATGTAGGTCTTGAGCCAGTCCTCGGGGTAATAGCCCGCGGCGCAGAGTGCGGTGTAAAGCGCGCCGGTGGCATGGCCCTTGGACATGATGAAGCGGTCGCGGCTCGCGAGGTCGGGCTGCGCCGGATCGTAGTTCATGACACCGAAATACAGCGTCGCCATGATGTCGATGGCCGAGAAGTCGCCGCCGGGATGGCCGAGCTGCGCCTCGTGGACCATGCGGAAGGCGGTGCGGCGCATCCACAGCGCCTTTTCGCGGATCAGGGCCGCGGGATCGTTTTCGAGTGTCATGTCACCCTCGCATCAGAAACGGTTGGGAATGAAGAGCTGGGGCTCGGGCTCGGCCTCATGGTGATAGATCGGCCAGCCGAGATAGCGGGTCACCGCCTCCTCGACGACATCGGCGTGATGGCCGCGCACCATGGCGACGTGATGCTCGAAGCCGTTCTGGCTGACGAAGCGCATCAGTTTGCGCAGGTTCGGCACGCGGGTCACCGCGATGCCGCCATCCATCGGGAAGGGGTGGTCGGTGAACTCGCCCTGGCCGAGGTAGCATTTCACTCGGCCGAGGCGGTCGTCGGTGGACAGGCGGAAATAGGTCATCGGGCCGGGCTTCACCTTGCCCTTGACCGCGCCGAAGCATTTCGACTTGCCGATGGTCGCGCCCAGAACGTCGAGCTCGCTGATCTCGGGCGTGTCGCCGATGAAGCTTTTCGGATAGTTGCCGCAATGGGTGCAGACGCAAAGATCCTGCTCGTAGCCGTAATTGTTGTTCCAGTCGAGCAGCGCCGGCGGCGCGCCCGAGGCCAGAGCCAGCGCATACATCGAGACCGCGCCGATCACGTCGACCTCGCAGGCCGAAGGCATCAGCTCTTCGCCCATCATCGACATGGTGACGCAGGTGGCGCAGCCGAAATTGTCCTGCAGAGAGCGCCAGCACTGGATCGCCGAAGCGTCGCAGCCATTCTCCTCGATCCAGCGGTTGACGGCGAGGGTCCACTTGGCTTGTTTCAGGATCTGGCCGGGCTGGATATGGGCGGGGATCGTGCCATAGGCCTTGATCTTCTCGATCTTGGCCAGCAGGTCCGGGTCCGCGTCCGGGATCGCGGCGGCCGCGCCGATCATCTCGGAGAGGTCCACCGTCACCACCGTCAGGCCCGAGGCCTGCAGCAGCTTTTCCGAATAGCGCATGGTCTGGAAGGCGCCGGTGCGTGCCCCGATCGAGCCGATGCGGGCGTTCCTGAGCCCCCTCACGGTGCGGCAGACGCGGGCGAAACGGTCGAGATCGCGGCCGAATTCCTCGCCCCAGGTGTCGCAGGTATGGTTCGTCGTCTCGCTGAAGGCGATGCCATATTGCCAGAAATTGTTCGAGACCGAGAGCTTGCCGCAGAAGGCGTCGCGCCGCTCGGCGACCGAAACCTTGTCGACCTCATCGTTCGAGGCCTGCAGCAGGATCGGCACGTCCAGCTTGGCGCGGTTGACCAGCTCGGCAATGGCAATCTCGTCGCCGAAATTAGGAAGGCAGATCACCAGCCCGTCGATGCGGTCGCGGTTTTCCTTGAAATGCGCGGCGTAGAGCTCGGCATCCGCGATGGACTGGACGGCTCCATTGGCAGTCGCCTCGTAAGGCAGGGTGACCGCCTCGATTCCCAGTCGCTCGAGCTGGGCCAGAACCTCGTCGCGCGCGGCCTTGCAGGGCGCGGGGCTGAAGAAGGCCCGGCTGCCGATGACCACGCCGAGGCAGACCTTGCGGCGGATGGTAAGCGTCATGAATTTCCTCCCGACAGGGACCGCGCTCGCATCGCGGTCAATCGAAAATGTTTCGTTTGTTTTCGATTATTGAGTTTTTAATCTGAATCCATCCGTCCACGCAAGACAAAGCTATCAGCCAGATCTTTGTTTTCAGCCCCGCTCCAGCGTTTCTTCGTCCATATTTCCTTGCCGCGCCTGCGAAATACGTCGCTGCGCTTGCGGAATCCGTTCAGCATTCTCCGCCAGCCGAGATCAAAATCAAATCGCATAATTCGAAAACACTTGACTGAAAACGCCAACAAGAAGCAGGAATAACTCAGAGGAGTCGCTGCCGGTCCGGCGGCACAATGGGAGGAAGACCATGAACCTGAAACGCCGCATCCTGGTGTCGGCCATGGCATTGGCCATGGCGGGCGCGTTGCCCTCGCTGGCCGCCGCCGCCGATACCATCGCCATCATCACGCCGAGCCATGACAACCCGTTCTTCAAGGCCGAGGCCGACGGCGCCGCCGCCAAGGCCAAGGAGCTGGGCTACGAGGCGATGGTGCTGGTCCATGACGATGACGCGAACAAGCAGTCGCAGCTGTTCGACAGCGCCATCGCGGCAGGCGTCAAGGCAATCGTTCTGGACAATGCGGGCGCCGACGCCTCGGTCGCCGCCGTGCAGAAGGCCAAGGATGCGGGTATTCCAAGCTTCCTGATCGACCGCGAAATCACCGCTTCGGGCGTCGCCGTCAGCCAGATCGTGTCGAACAACTATCAGGGCGCCCAGCTTGGCGCCGAGGAATTCGTCAAGCTGATGGGCGAGGCTGGCGACTATGCCGAGCTTCTGGGCAAGGAATCCGACACCAATGCCGGCATCCGGTCGCAGGGCTATCACGACGTGATCGACCAGTATCCCGATCTCAAGATGGTCGCCCAGCAGACCGCGAACTGGTCGCAGACCGAGGCCTACACGGTCATGGAATCGATGCTGCAGGCCAATCCGGGGATCAAGGGCGTGATCTCGGGCAATGACACCATGGCGATGGGCGCCTGGGCCGCGCTGGAGGCCGCCGGCAGGACTGACGTGATCGTTGTGGGCTTCGACGGATCGAACGACGTCCGCGATTCGATCCTCAAGGGCGGGATCAAGGCCACCGTCCTTCAGCCCGCCTACAGCCAGGCGCAAATGGCCGTGGAACAGGCCGACACCTTCCTCAAGACCGGCTCGACCGGCGTCGAGGAAAAGCAACTGATGGATTGCATCCTGATCAATGGCGACAATGCGGCGAAACTCGAAACCTTCGCATTGAACTGATCCTTGAGGCCCGGCGCCACGATGTGCGCCGGGCATTCAGAAGTCGCGAGAATCCCATGAAACGCATCATTCTGGTCGCGGCCTGCCTGGCGGCAAGCTTCGGCCTCAGCGCCTGCAAGATCGTCAAAACCCAAGCCCCCGACGAAAAATCCCCTGCCGCCGATGCCAGTGGCGACGATGCCCGCATCAGCGCGCTTCTGGCCGAAACATGGGAGCCCAGGCTGCTGCCCGTGATCCGTGAAAAAGCGGTTCCCGTCACCGACCTGCGCAATGCCGTCGCAGGTGGCATTGAGGCTGCGGGAAAGGCCCATGGCAAGGCTGGCTCGGGCGCCGGGGCTGCATGGAACTTCGCCATCAAGGGCGAGGGCAAGGTCGTCGAGGCCAAACTCGACAGCCGGGCCCGGACATTGGGCATCGACACCGATGGCGACAGCTCGCCAGATGTGACGCTGCAACTCGGCCCGGTCGTCAAGGGTACGGCCCTGCGCGACTTCTCGCCCTTCTACGATTTCACCAATTTCCGCGACCAGATCGAATTCGCCAAGCTTGGGCGTGCGCTGAATGACACGGCCTCGACCGCGCTTACCCTGCCCGAGGGCGATCCGACCGGCAAGACCGCAACGTTCATCGGCGTCTTTGCCATTCGCTCGGCATCCGAGCCGTGGCTGATCACGCCAATTTCGGTCGAGTTCGCACAATGACGGAACAGCATCCCGTCGGTCTGACGATCCGCAACGGCGTCAAGGTCTATCCCGGGACCGTCGCGCTGAAAGGTGTCGATTTCGACCTGCGCATGGGCGCGGTCAATGTGCTGGTCGGCGAAAACGGCGCGGGCAAGTCGACGATGATGAAGGTCATCGCCGGTGTCGAAGCGTTGACCGAGGGCGAAATCACCCGCGACGGGAAGGTGGTGCATTTCCACTCCAAGGCGGATGCGGTGGCCCACGGAATCGGCATCGTCTTTCAGGAATTGAACCTGTTTCCGAACCTGACCGTTGCCGAGAATATCTTCATCGGCCGTGAGCCGACCCGTGCAGGCGTCGATATCGACCGCGATCATCAACGGACCGAGACCGCAAGGCTGATGAAAAGGCTGGAACAGCCGATCGACCCGGATACACCCCTTGGCAACCTGCGCATCGGCCAGCAGCAGATCGTCGAGATTGCCAAGGCGCTGGCACAGGATGCCGAGATCCTCATCCTGGACGAACCGACTTCGGCGCTTTCCGCCTCGGAGGTGGAGGTCCTGTTTCGCGTCATCGCCGATCTGAAGGCGCATGGGGTGGGCATCGTTTATATCAGCCATCGGCTCGAGGAACTGATCCGCATCGGCGATTACATCACCGTGCTCCGGGACGGCGAGATCACCGGCTCACGCCCGATGCAGGGTGTGGACATCCCGTGGATCGTGCGCGCGATGATCGGCGACAGTTCGAAGGAGTTCGGACGCACGGAGCCGCCCAGTTTCGGTGACGAGGTCTTCCGCGCCGAGGAAGTCGTCTTGCCCCGCCCAGGTGGTGGCAATGCGGTGGATCATGTGTCGCTTTCCGTCCGCGCGGGCGAGATCCTTGGGCTCTACGGTTTGATGGGCGCTGGTCGCACCGAGTTTCTGGAATGCGTCATGGCCCAGCACCCGCATTCCGGCGGCCGCTTCTTCGTCGACGGCAAGCCACTGACCGAAAAGGACGTGACCGGACGTATCCGGCGCGGCATCGCGCTCATCCCAGAGGACCGTAAGCGCGACGGCCTCGTCCAGATCATGGCGATCCGCGAGAATCTGACCCTGTCATCTCTGGACAGGTTCTCGCGGGCCTTCCATCTGGACCTGCGGGCCGAGGCCAGGACCGCGATCGACTTCATCAAGCGCCTGACAATCAAGGTCGCGAGCCCCGAAAATCCGGTTTCCAGCCTGTCGGGCGGAAATCAGCAAAAGGTCGTCATCGGCAAGGCCCTGATGACCAATCCCAAGATCCTCTTGATGGACGAGCCTTCGCGCGGCATCGATATTGGCGCGAAGGCCGAGGTCTTTCGAACCATGCGCCAGTTGGCCGCCGATGGTCTGGGGATACTCTTTGTCACCTCCGATCTGGATGAGGTCCTGGCCCTTTCGGATCGCATCATCGTCATGGCCGATGGCCGGATCACCGGAGAATTCGAAAGCGGCGTCGACGCCGCCCGGGTGATCGCTGCCACCGCCCCCGCCAAGGAGACCGCCGCATGAGCGCCACCGCCACCACATCGAGCCCGGCCGTTTCACCGGCGACGAGCGCGCTTCTGCTGCTGCTCAGGATGCGGACCTTCGTCGCGCTGATCCTGGTCTTCGCCTTCTTCGCGATCAATGCGCCGAACTTCCTCAGTACCGCCAACGCCGTGATCATCGCCAAACATGTCGCGCTGAACGCCTTTCTGGCGATCGGCATGACCTTTGTCATCATCACCGGCGGTATCGACCTGTCGGTCGGCTCGATCGTCGGGCTTTGCGGCATGGTCGCCGGTTGGCTGGTGCTTTACGGCATCGACCTGAACGCGGTCGGCCTGGCCTATTCGATTCAGTTCAATACGTTGGAAGTTGCCCTGATCACGGTTCTGGTCGGCATGTTCGTCGGGCTGATCAACGGGCTGCTGATCACCAAGCTGAATGTCGCGCCCTTCATCGCTACGCTCGGCACGCTTTACGTCGCGCGGGGCGCGGCGCTGCTTTCATCGGGCGGGCGGACCTTTCCGAACCTTTCGGGCAATGCGGAATACGGCTCGGGCAGCTTCCCATATATCGGCACCGGCAACCTTTTCGGGTTGCCTTTCATGATCTGGATGTTGCTCGCCGTAGCGTTGATCGCCGCTTATATCGCGGGCAGGACGCCATTGGGCCGACATATCTACGCCGTCGGCGGCAACGAACGGGGCGCTGCGCTATCGGGCGTCAAGGTCAACCGAGTCAAGATCTACGTCTATGTCTTTTCCGGCTTCTGTGCCGCGCTCGTCGGGCTCATCATCGCAAGCCAGTTACAGGCCAGCCACCCGGCTACGGGGGAAACGTTCGAACTGAACGCCATCGCCGCCGCCGTACTCGGAGGCACCTCGATGTCCGGCGGACGTGGACGTATCGGAGGGACAATCGTCGGCGCCTTTGTGATCGGCATTCTTTCGGACGGGCTCATCATGATGGGGGTTTCGTCTTTCTGGCAGACGGTCATCAAGGGACTTGTCATCATCGCAGCCGTCGTGATCGACCAGGCGCAAAGCCGCCTGCAGGCACGTGTCGCCCTGCAACAGGAAGCCGCGGCCGCTCAGACAGCCTGACGCGCTTTGCCAATTGGTCGGGAATGTCCTAAGACCCGCCCCGACCCCCCCTTTCGCGGAGCCTCCCTTGCAGCAGAAGCCCGAACCCACGCGCGACGAATCCATGATCGGCCTGCTGTCCGAGCCGCGCCGCCGCCGCATCCTGGAATGGATACAGGAAGAGGGCGCGGCCCGCGTGCGCGAGTTGGCAGCTGCCTTCCAGGTTTCCGAGGCGACCATTCGGCAGGATCTCGAGCGGCTCGAAAGCGAAGGGCTCATTACGCGGGAACATGGCGGCGCCTATCTGAACTCGGCCCCGGCTCAGGTGGAAAGCCTGATGCTGCACCACCAGGAAAACATGGACAAGAAGCGGCGGATCGGTGCCCTGGCCGCCAGCCTCGTCAAGGATGGCGAGACGCTGATCCTGGATGCCGGCACCACGACGACCGAAGTCGCGACGCGGCTTGTCCATCGGCGAAACCTGACGGTGATCACCAACGCGCTCAACATCGCCATCATCATGGGCGCGGTGCCGGGTTTCGAAGTCCATATGCCCGGCGGCCAGTTCAAGGCGCCGACGCTTTCGCTGTCAGGCGACAAGTCGGTCGACTATTTCCGCAACATCTTCGCCGGCAAGCTGTTTCTCGCCACGGCCGGCGTCGCCCTGGACGCGGGTCTGACCTATCCGAGCTTCGCCGATCTGCAGCTGAAAGAGGCGATGATCCGCGCCGCCTCGCGGGTCTACCTCGTCGCTGACAGCACCAAGATCAACAAGAGTTCGTTCACGAGGCTGGGTTCGCTTGAGGTCATTCATTCCTTCATTACCGATGACGGGATTTCAGACGCGGACGCCAAGGAATTCGAGGCTCGGGGTATCGAACTGCTCATTGCGCGATAGCGGAACCGCCGAAAGACGTGCTCAGGCCTCTCCCGCCGCGCGAAGACGGCGGATCACGCGCTCCAGGGCCTGGATGAACAGCCGCTGCTCGGAGGACTCGACTTCGCCCGCGCGCAGCATCAAGCCGACCGCGCCCCGCGTCGTGCGGGTCTCGACCGGCAGCCGGACCAGTTCGCCCGCCGCGATTTCCCGCGCGACGACGCCTGTCGAGATGATCCAGATCGCATCGCTGTCGCGCGTCTTGGCCCGCCCGAAACAGACCGAAACGGTCTCGATCCGGTTGCGCGGCAGCGGCACGCCTTCGGCAACCAGCATCCGACGGACAAGCGGCCGGATCGCCGCCGTCGATGGCGGATAGATCACGGGCCAGTCTACGATCCTCGCGAGAGCGGGGCTTTGCAGGATCGGATGGCCGGGACGCACCACGATTGCGACATCTTCCATGTAAAGCTGCGTGAAGCTCAGGCCGTGCATCGTCTCTGGCTCGCCCAGCCGACCAATGACCGCGTCAAGCTCACCGTCGTGCAGCAATCGTGTCAGATGGTGATGCGGGCCGTCGATGATGCGCAGACGCATGCTCGGGGCAACGGCTGCAATTTCATCCACGACGGGCGGCAGAAGCCGTGCCGCGACCGAAGGTAGTGCTCCGACGTTCAATCGCGAGCCCGTGTCCTCACCGAATGCCTGTAGTCCAGCCAACCCCTGCTCAAGTGAGGCGAGGCTCGCATTGGCGAAACTATGGAACAACTCTCCCTGGGCCGTCAGCGCGATTCCACCTCGACCTCGGGTCAGCAATTCTGCCCCGACGATGTCCTCAAGTTCGGAAAGGCTGCGCGAGATCGCCGGCTGGGTCAGATGCAGGGTTTCGGCAGCGCGCTTGAGGCTTCTGCCGCGCACGATCTCGACAAAGGCTTGGAGGTGGCGAATCTTGATCCGGCGATCCATTACTTATCGTTTTTGGTAAGTCATCTGCAGAATACATCATTTTACATTTCAAACACCACATGTAATCTTTCCGTTGGGAGAGGAAACACTTGGCTGCAAAAGCAAATGACCACCGCAAGCAGGGTTCCAGCCCTGGTCGCGCCGAGACATCGGGTCGCGAGGCACCGTTCGCATTCCTTCATGAAGCGCAGGTGACCTGGCTTGGGTGTCATGCCAAGAAGATCTCCAAAGCTCATGAATAGGGGAGGAGCCCAATGAAACGAACATTGCTGGCCAGCATTGCCGCCATTGCAATCGCCGGAACCGCCTCGGCGCAGGAGGTGACGCTGCGCGTGCACCATTTCCTTTCAGCCGAGGCCCCGATGCACAAGGGCGTGCTCGAGCCCTGGGAAAAGATGGTCGAAGAAGCGTCGGGTGGTCGCATCGACGTGCAGCTTTTCCCTTCGATGCAGCTTGGCGGCAAGCCGCCGCAGCTTTTCGATCAGGCCCGTGACGGCGTCGTCGATGTGTCATGGACGCTGCTTGGCTATACCCCCGGTCGCTTCCCGATCTCCGAGGTCTTCGAACTGCCGTTCCTGTCCGGCACCGCCACCTCGACCACCATGGCGCTGCAGGAGTTCCAGGCGAAATACATGGGCGATGAGTTGAAGGACGTTCATCCGCTTCTGATCCATGCCCCTGCCGCCTACAAGTTCCACACCAAGGGCAAGCCGATCCAGTCGATGGCCGATCTGGCCGGCCTGAAGATCCGCACGCCATCGCGCATGATGACAGACGGGCTTGGCGCTTTGGGCGCGACTGCCATCGGCATGCCGGTGCCCGAGATCGCGCAGGCGCTGACGACAGGCGTCATCGACGGCGCCGTTGTGCCGTGGGAGGTCTTCGGCTCGCTGCGCATCGAAAGCGTCACCAAGGACCACACTGAGTTCGGGACCGAAAATGGCGGGCTTTCAACCTCGGTCATGGCGCTTGTCATGAACCAGGCCAAGTACGACTCGCTTCCTGACGACCTGAAGAAGGTGATTGACGACAATTCCGGTGCCACGCTCGCGGCAATCGCTGGCACGACCTTCGACGAAGCCGAGGCAGCCGAGCGGCAAAAGGCCATCGATGCTGGCGGTACGATCGTTATCATTCCCGAGGCGGATCTTGCCGAATGGAAGGATGCGACCCAGCCCGTTGCCGATGGATGGGTCAAGGCAATGAACGATGCCGGTCACGACGGGCAGGCAATGCTGGATGACGCGCGCGCCATGCTGACAGCCGCGCAAGGCAAGTAAAGAGACGGAGGGCGGCATGGCCGAAACCAATGTTTTGACCGAACATTCGAAATCAGTTGCGGTTCCCCGCTGGCTGGCCGCCCTTTGCAAGCTGTTTGCGGGGATCGGGGGCGTCACGCTGCTTGCAATGATGCTGATGACCGTTGCCAGCGTCATCTTGCGGGGTGTGGTGGGCAAGCCCATCCCCGGTGATTTCGAAATGGTCGAGATTGCAAGTGCTATCGCGATCTTCTGTTTCCTGCCCTGGTGCCAGGTGAATGGCGGAAATGTGCTGGTCGACTTCTTCACCCAGAAGTCGGGCCCGCGCACGAACCACCTTCTCGAGGCACTGGGCGATCTTTTCTACCTGCTGATCTCGGCATTGCTGCTGTGGCGGCTGTGGCACGGAGCAGCGGAAATGCGCCAATACGGAGAACAGACAATGGTCCTGCGGCTGCCGGTCTGGACCAGCTTCATCATCATTCTTCCCGCCATGGCGCTGCTGGTCGCCACATGTGCCGCCACCCTGCGCGGACATCTGAAGGCCGTGTGGAAATGACCGGCATCGCCGCCGGGCTGACGGGCTTTGCCGTATTGCTGGTGATGATGGCCATCCGCATTCCAATCGGGGTTGCGATGCTGTCAGTCGGGATCGGGGGTTATGCTCTCTATACCGGGCTGACGCCGCTTCTGGCATTCCTCAAGACCTCGACCTATTACCAGTTCTCGACCTATTCGCTGTCGGTCATTCCGCTTTTCGTCCTGATGGGCGAGTTCGCGACCAAGGCAGGCATGAGCCGGGCGCTTTACCGTACCGCCGCCGCCTTCCTTGGTCATCGCAAGGGCGGCCTTGCCATGGCTTCCATCGGGGGTTGCGCCGCGTTCGGCGCGATTTGCGGTAGTTCGCTCGCCACCGCAGCGACGATGGGGCAAGTGGCTCTGCCCGAGATGCGCCGTTACAACTATTCGGGCGCGCTCTCGACCGGATCTCTGGCCGCTGGCGGGACGCTTGGCATTCTCATTCCGCCATCCGTCATCCTCGTCCTCTATGCACTCATGGCCGAGCAGAGCATTGCGAAAATGTTCGTGGCCGCCATGGTGCCGGGCGTCCTGGCCGCCATCGGCTACATGATCGCCGTGGCGGTCTATGTCCGGCGCAATCCCGAAGATGGTCCCGCGGGGCCGCGCGCGAGCTGGGCCGATCGCCTGGGCGCCCTGCGGGAGACCTGGTCCATCATCCTGATCTTTGCCCTGGTGATCGTAGGCATGTATCGCGGCTGGTTCACCCCGACCGAGGCTGCTGCCATCGGCGCATTCGGATCGGGCCTGCTCGCCATCCTGCACGGCGGAATGCGGCTGGATGGCCTCATGGCCTGCCTGCGCGGCACGGCTCAGACATCGGCCATGATCTTCCTGATCATGCTTGGCGCCGAGATGTTCAACGCCTTCCTCGCCCAGACCCAGACCCCGATGCTGGCGGCGCAGGCCATTCAGAACGCGGGCCTCTCGCCCATGCTGGTATTGATGGCCATCCTGTTGCTGTATCTCGCGCTCGGCTGCGTCATGGATTCGATGTCCATGCTGCTGCTGACCGTCCCGATCTTTTATCCGATCATCGCAGGGCTGGACTTCGGCATGACCCGCGAGGACACGCTGATCTGGTTCGGAATTCTGGCCGTCGTGGTCGTTGAGGTCGGTCTGATCACGCCGCCGGTGGGCATGAATGTCTTTGTCATCAACGGGATGGCCAAGGATGTTCCCATGCTGGAAAGCTTCCGCGGGGTCCTGCCCTTCCTCATCAGCGATGCGATCCGGATCGCCGTCCTGATCGCCTTCCCCTTCATCACTTTGGGGATGGTCCGTCTTTTCAGCTGAATGCCACGTCAGACCCGGTCAGTTCCTGGCCGGGTCTGACGTGATCGTCTCGGCCACAAGCTGTCGAAACCAACGACAGGCCGAGTCTTGATGAAGCCGTCGGTGCCAGCTGAGATATACCTGCGACGAGGGTAATGGAAACGGGGTGTCTGCGACATTCAGCCCCTCTGTCTCGGTCTCGGCCAGTCTGCGCGGAACGACGGCGATCATGTCTGTCGCGCGCACCAAAGGTGCCACAAGCAGGAAGTTCGGAACGCGGATGCCCAGAACTCGACCCCGGCCCATTGTGGCAAGGTGATCGTCCACGGCATCCCTCTCACCCGCGCCTTCGACCAGGGCAAAAACCTGAGGAATGCGGCAGAACTGATCAAGGGTGGGAGGGGCGGAAAGCTCGGGATGGTCCTTCCTCCAGATGATGCAGAATTCCTCATTGCTCAGCAGCCGCGCGGGGAAGGACTGGGGCGCGTTCTCGGCATTCGTGACTGCAAAATCGATCTCGCCCTTCTCCATGCTCGATGCGAGCCGGTCAATCGCCAGCGGCACGCCCTCGATCCTGACCCTTGGCGCACGGTCCGACAGCACGGGCAGCAGTCGCGGCAAGAGAATACCCAGCACCAGATCCGATGCGGCAATGCGGAAAACGCGGCTATCAGCAGCGGGATCGAATGGCACAGAAAGCGCGACAAGTGCGCGCAGATCCTCGATGGCCTCACCCAAGGGGCCGTGAATTTCTTCCGCCCGCGGCGTCAGGGCCATGCCATGCGCATTCCCGATCAGAAGATCGTCACCGAATAGCTGACGCAATTTCGCGAGTTGGGCCGACATGGCGGGCTGGCTGACACCCAGACGCTTTGCCGCGACTGTCACGCTGCGCTCGCTCAGCAAGACATCCAACGACACAAGCAACCCCAGATCCCGACGGTGAAATTCCATTCCGATTATGCCCACGATAATGAGGATCGATTTGAGTTTTGCTCGGCAAGGACCCACCTGTCTAGCGACAATCATTCCCCGGAGAATCATGATGAAGGCCGTTTCGCTGGCGCTTGCCCTTGCCCTGACCCCATTTGCCGTCCATGCCGAGGCCGTGACGCTGAATGAACCGCTGAGCGGGGCCACCCTGATCAGCCATGAAACGGACGTTTCCTTCTATTTCTCGGAAACGGACACCGAAGCCTTCAGGATCCATGCCAGCTATGTTGCCAAGATCGACCATGGCAATCCGAAGCATCTGATGATGGACCTGCGTGATGGCGACAGCGTCAGCTTTTCATTGCCGGCCCATCTGAACGAGGTCCTGACCTTCTCGCGTGACGGAGACAGCGTGACGGTCAAGAACGATCCGATCACGCTTCGCTTCGATGAAAATAGCTAGGTTCAGTTCGCGATCGCCCGGTCGAGGTGAAGATATCCTCCATCCGGGTGCAGCCATTGGCCGGTCATGTGACTGGACCGATCAGAAAGCAGGAAGGCGCAACAATCCGCGATTTCGCGCGCCGTGGTCATGCGCCTGCCAAGCGGGATATTGCGGGTGATCTCGGCCAGGCGGGCATCTGGATCGGACATGGTATCGAGCCATCGGCGATAAAGTGGCGTCATCACCTCGGCCACGACGATCGCATTGACCCTGGCGCCAAAGGGCAGGAAGTCCACCGCCCATTCGCGCGTCAGACCCAATTGTGCCGCCTTGGCGGCCACATAGGCCGAGGTGCCCCCTTGCCCCGAGAGCGCGGTCTTCGAGCTGATATTGACGACGGCGCCCTTGGCCGCCTTGATGTCATCGGCCAGCAGGTGAAGCATGGTGTAGTAATGAACGAGGTTCTGATCGAGGCTGGCGCGAAACGCCGCAGGCCCCTTGCCCAGCCCCACCCCGTCATTCGCCCCGGCATTGTTCACGAGACCGTAAACCTGACCGTGTCGCTGATGAATGGTCTCAACCGCCGTCACGCAGGCAGCATCATCCGATAGCTCGGCCTGAACAAAATCCGCGCCCGTCTTGGTCAGCCATTCCGGCTCGGGCGCGCGACGAGCGACGATCACGACCCGCGCGCCTTCCTCGCACAGGACCTCGGTGATGCCCGCGCCGATCCCCGATCCACCCCCGGTCACGACGACCAGCCTGTCTTGCAGATGCAGGTCCATCACGCCCCCCGGAACCGATAGGTTTCAAGGCTTTCGGATTTCATCTCGATCGAGAAGCCCGGCATGACCGGCGGCATGTAGGCTGCGTCGCGGATGGTGCAGGGGTCAAGGAAATGCTCATGCAGATGGTCGACATATTCGATGACCCGCCCCTCTCGCGTGCCCGCGATGCAGAGGTAATCGATCATCGACATGTGCTGGACATATTCGCACAGGCCCACGCCGCCGGCATGGGGGCAGACTTTCAGCCCGTATTTCGCGGCCATCAGCATGACGGCGAGAACCTCGTTCAACCCACCCATGCGGCAGCTGTCGATCTGCACCACATCGATCGCGCCGCGCATGATGAATTGCTTGAACATGATCCGGTTCTGGCACATCTCGCCGGTCGCGACCTGCACCGGGGCCACGCCCTCGCGGATCTTGCGATGGCCCTCGACATCGTCGGGGCTGGTCGGCTCTTCGATGAACCAGGGCTTGACGAAGGCGAGCTTCTTGACCCAGTCGATGGCCTGGTCGACCTCCCAGACCTGGTTGGCGTCGATCATCAGGTTGACATCGGGGCCGACCTCGTCCCGGGCGATGGTCAGGCGGCGGATGTCGTCATCGAGATCGCGGCCGACCTTCATCTTGATATGGCGGAAGCCAGCATCGACGGCCTCGCGGCAAAGGCGGCGCAGCTTGTCATCGTCATAACCGAGCCAGCCCGCGCTGGTCGTGTAGCACGGGTAGCCTTCGGCCTTGAGGGTGGCGATCCGGGCCGCCTTGTCCTTGGCCTGCTCAGTCAGGAAATCCAGCGCCCATTCGGGTGTGATGCAATCGGTCAGGTAACGGAAATCGATGCAGCGCACCAGCTCGGCGGGCGACATCTCGGCCACCAATTGCCAGACCGGCTTGCCTGCGGATTTTGCCCAGAGATCCCATACGGCGTTGACCACGGCGCCGGTCGCGAGATGGATCGCGCCCTTGTCCGGCCCGATCCAGCGCAACTGGCTGTCCGAGGTGACATGGCGCCAGAACCGGCCCATGTCCTGCGCGATCCAGCCAAGGTCCAGCCCTGTCACGACCGGACGAAGCGCCTCGATCGCGGCGACGCAGATCTCGTTCCCGCGCCCGATGGTGAAAGTCAGGCCGTGTCCTTCATGCGGACCATCGGTTTCCAGGATGACATAGGCCGCCGAGTAATCGGGGTCAGGGTTCATCGCATCGGAACCGTCCAGATGCTGGCTGGTCGGAAAGCGCACATCGACGGTGCGCAGGCCGGTGATCCTTGTCATGCCTTCACCTCTTGCCGACCACGGGGGCCGTCGCACAGGAACGTCATCTTGTCCTCGTTGAATGAGCCGGGGGCTGTTTGCCCCCGGCAGGTTGGAAGCGATCAGTCGTAAAGGACCGCCGCGATTTCCGGATCGTCTATGTTAGATTTGTCATACCAGAAGAATCCGGTATCGATGTTTTTCTCGACGGTCTCGCCCTTGGCGACGGCTACTGCGGCCTTGACCGTCTCATAGCCGATGCCCACCGGGTTCTGGGTAATCGCGCCGGCCATCTGACCGCCGCGGATCGCATCCTTCTGCACCGTGCCCGAGTCAAAGCCGATCACGACGACCTCTGCACCCATTTCGCGCACGCCGTTCAGAACGCCGATCGCCGAGCCTTCGTTCGTGCCGAATATGCCCTTGATGTCAGGATTCGCGGTCAGGATTGCCTTGGTGATCTCGGTCGATTTCAACTGGTCGCCATCGCCATATTCCAGCGCCACGATCTCGATGTTCGGATATTTTTCCTTGATTCCATTCACGAAACCGTCACGCCGATGCACACCCGTCAGCGAGGTCTGGCTATGGGCAACGACGGCGATCTTGCCTTCGCCGCCGATCAGCTCGGCCATCTTGTCGGCGGCGAGAGCGGCGGCGGAAATGTTATCCGTGGACGCGGTCGAGGTCGGAATGTCGCTGTCCACACCCGAGTCAAAGGCGATGACCGGTATATTCGCGGCTTGGGCCTTTTTCAGCAGCGGAATGACCGCCTGGCTGTCCAGCGCCGCAATGCCGACGGCGGCGGGCTGCTTGGCAAGGGCGGCGGCGAGCATGTCGATCTGCTTGTCGACCTGGGTCTCGTTATCCGGGCCCTCGAAGGTCACGTCGACCCCGAATTCCTCGCCGGCCTTGTCGGCTCCCTGCTTCACGGCCTGCCAGAATTGATGCTGAAACCCTTTCGAGATCAGCGGGATGTAAAGCTTGTCCTGAGCCTGCGCAGCGCCTGCCCCGGACATCAGCGCCAACGCGGTTGCCGCGCCGATCAGTCCTCGTCTTGTGAACATGTTTTCCTCCCTGATGTTCACGGTTGAATCAATTGGCTGACCGCCGCCGCAACTGGTCGGCATAGACGGCGATGATGATGATGAAGCCGGTGACGACGGTCTGCCATTCAGGCGCGACCGAAAGGACGCGCAGGCCGTTTGTCAGCACCGACATGATCAGCGCTCCGATCAGCGTGCCAAGGATCGTGCCACGTCCACCGGATAGCGAGGTCCCGCCGATCACGACGGCAGCGATGGCTTCGAGTTCGTAACCAAGCCCCAACGCGGGCTGCGCCGAGTTCAAGCGGCTCGAGATCAGGATACCTGCAATCCCGCAGATCGACCCCGCCAGCGCATAGATCGCCATCTTCCAGCGATCAGTATTGACGCCCGAAAGCCTGACTGCCTCTTCGTTCGAGCCCAGGGCAAAGGTATAACGGCCAAGCACGGTCCGACCCAGCACCCAGGCGATCACTGCAGCCACGATGAACAGGATCAGCACACCGTTCGGCAGGGGAAATTGCGGGATGATCTTGCCCACGATCGACCCCTGAGAAATTTCGGTATAGCCCTCGGTATCGTTGAAATAGATGGGCTTCGTTCCCGTCACGATCAGGGAAAGCCCCTTGAGGATGAGCATCATCCCCAGCGTGGCGATGAATGGCGGGATCTTGGCCTTGGCGACCAGCGTCCCCGAAATCAGCCCGCAAGCCGCCCCGGTCGCCATGCCGGTCGCGACGCCAAGGATCAGCGGCATGCCCATCCAGGTCAGCACCACGCCGGTCATCACCGCGCAGAATGTCATGAGCGTGCCGATCGACAGGTCGATGCCGCCGGTGATGATGATCATCGTGACACCCACGGCCAGAACCCCGTTGACCGAAGTTGCCTGAAGGATCGACATGATATTGTCGACCTGGAAGAAGCGCGGGCTGGCGAGCGAGAAACCGACCACCAGCACGATCAGACTGGCAAACGCCAGCAGCTTTTGTTGCGCGGCACCTCGGCGGGCCTGCTTCTCGCTCATGTTCGCTTTCTCCTCGAGCATCATTCTGCCGCCAGCCCCTCTCGTTTTGTCGCAAGGGACATGATGTCCTCTTGCGAGGCGCCACCGGGCAGGATGCCGGTCAGCCTACCTTCGCACATTACCGCGATGCGATGCGACAGGCGCAGCACCTCGGGCAATTCGCTGGAAATGACGATGATTGCCTTGCCCGCCGCGGCGAGTTCGTTCAGCAGGCGATAGATTTCCGCCTTGGCACCGACATCGATGCCGCGCGTCGGTTCATCGAAGATCAGGATATCGCAATCACGCAGAAGCCATTTCGCGATGACGACCTTTTGCTGGTTGCCGCCGGAAAGCAGACGCACCTCCTGCCGGTCGCCCGGCGTCCGGATGCTCAGCGTCTCGATATAGTCGCGCGCGATACGGCCCAGCTCGGGCTCGTCGATCCGCCCCAGCCGGTCGGCGTATCTGGGCAGGCTTGCCATCGCGATATTGGCCCGAACGTCCATGCCAAGCGCGAGCCCGTAATGCTTTCTGTCCTCGGACAGGTAGCCGACACCCGCCCTGACGGCGTCGGCAGGCGTCTTGATCTGCACGGCTCTGCCATGAACCCGGATTTCGCCCCGATCGGCCGGCTCTGCGCCAAAGATCGCACGAGCAAGCTCGGTCCGGCCTGCGCCCATCAGGCCGGCAAAGCCAAGGATCTCGCCCTTCTTCAGGGAAAAACTGATGTCCTTGAGCTCGTGTCCGCGTGACAGGTGGCTGACCTCAAGCGCGACCTCGGCACCCGAAAGATCGGGAATGATCGCTGCCTCATCCGTGAGCTCGCGCCCGACCATCATCGAGATGATCTTCGCGATCGGTGTATCCTCGGCGTCGACGGTCCCGACATAGGCCCCGTCGCGCATGACCGTGACCCGGTCCGAGATGCGCTTGATCTCGTCCATCTTGTGGCTGATGTAGATGATCCCCACACCTTCCGACTTCAGCTTGCGGATGATCGCAAAGAGCTCGTTGATTTCTGCGTCGTTCAGCGCGGCCGTCGGCTCGTCCATGATCAGGACCCGCGAACGATAGCTGAGCGCCTTGGCGATCTCGACCATCTGTTGGCGCGCGATCGTCATGCCGCCGACAGTGGCACGCGGATCGATCGGAATGTGCATCGCCTGGAATATCTCGGCAGCTTCGCGGTTCAGCCGCGTTTCGTCGATCCGACCGAAAGACATTCTCGGCTCGCGTCCGATCCAGATATTCTGGGCAACGGTCAGGTCCCGCATCAAGGCCAGTTCCTGGTGAATGATGCCGATGCCCAGATCCTGGGCGGCCCTTGGTGTCGGCAGTTCGACTTCGGCCCCGTCGATCAGCACCCGCCCATGATCAGGATGGTAGACGCCCGAGAGGACCTTCATCAGTGTCGATTTGCCTGCCCCGTTCTCACCCATCAAGGCGTGCACCTCGCCCGCGCGCAGGTCGAAGCTGACGGATTTAAGGGCGTGAACGCCGGGAAAGCTCTTGTCGATCCCCTCCATCCGCACCAGTTCTGTCATGGTTTCACCCCGTAGAAGCGCATGGCGTTCCCACCCATCACGGCGGCACGTTCCTCGTTCGTCAATCCTTCGAGCAAGGTTTCCGTCAGCTCGAGCCAGGCCTCGTAGTCTCCGGCAAGGTTCAGGACCGGCCAGTCGCTGCCCCAGATCAGCCTCGATGGCCCGAACCAGTCCAGCAGATGTTCGACGATCGGCATCAGCGCGGCCGACGGATCGCGAAGTTCATCGGCCGAGAGCTCGGTCAGAAGGCCCGACAGCTTGCAGTGCAAACCCTGCGCGGCAAGGTCCTTCATCCCACGCTCCCAGCCTGACTTGTCTCCGGGCTGGGGCTTCGCTGCGTGATCGATCACCATCGGGAGCGCCGGGTTCTGCCGGACAAAGCGTGACAGCACCGGCAGATGCCTTTCCGTCACCAGCGCGTCGAATGTCAGCCCCAGTCGAGCCAGCGCATCCAGCGCGTCCGCGCGGGGCGAGGTAATCAGCCAGTCGGTTTGTGCGATATCCTGGAGCATCGGACGGATGCCGCGAAAGCGCGTGTCCTGCGCCCTGAGTTCAAGATCAGCGACAGCCGAGCCTGAGGACAGATCCACCCATCCCACCACGCCGACAATTCCGGGATGGGTCTTGGCAAGTGAAAGCAGGTGATCCGTCTCGGCCAGCGTGGGCGCGGCCTGAACCGCGATGACAGGTCCGCCCTTGGGATGATCGTTCGGGTCGAAATCCCTTCGGATCGGGTGAAGTGGCCCACCCTCTCCCTCAAGCCAGCCATAGTCTGCGCGGTCGAGCCGCCAGAAGTGGCAATGTGCGTCCAGTCTTTGCATCGCCGCCCCTCCCCTGGCCGCGAAAAGCTCGGATCAGATCGTCACGCCCCCATCGACCAACATGGCCTGACCAGAGACGAAACGGCTTTCATCGGAAAGAAGGTAGACCACCATCGGCACGATGTCGTCCACCGTCGCGAGGCGGCCCATGGGCTGACGCGCGATGAAATCCCTTTCCGCCTGCACCGGGTCTGCAGCGGAAGCGATGCGGGATCGCAGGCTGGGGGTATCCACCGTGCCCGGGCACAGTGCATTGCAGCGGATTCCTTGCTTGACGTAGTCGGCTGCAATGGCCTTGCTGAGGCCGATGACCGCCGCCTTGGAAGCCCCGTAGGCGGTGCGGTTCGGGAAACCTTTGATCGAGCTCGCCATCGAGGCCATGTTCACGATGGAAGCCGTGCCGGTTTCCTGCGCGCGCTCCAGCATGCCGGGCATGACCTCACGGCAGATACGCATCATCGCCGTCACATTCAGGCTGAAGGCGAAATCCCAATCCTTGTCTTCGATATCGAGAAGCGAGCCGTTGTGGACGACGCCCGCACAGTTGAAAAGCCCATCCAGGGGGCCGACCTGAGCCGCGATCGCCTTGACCGCGTTCGGGTCGGTCACATCCAGCACGGCGGTCTCAATACCGTCGAGGCCCGAGAGCAGATCACCGTTGATATCGGTTGCGGTAACTTTGGCGCCTTCGGCGGCAAGTGCAAGAGCACTGGCCCGCCCAATCCCCTGACCAGCTGCGGTCACCAGGATCGCCTTGTCTTTTAACCGCATCAGACCCTCCCCGTCCTTTGCAAAATTCTTATATGAACTTTCTATCCACATATGAATTCTTGTGGCAAGCTTTTTCTTGGTGGGAGGAAAGCCAATGACAGAAGAACCACAGGAAGGTGCGGCAGATCGATATCGCGCGCCAGCGCTGGATAAAGGTCTGGATATTCTCGAGATCCTGGCGGACCAGGCGCGCGGTCTGACGCGAGCCGAAATCGTCAAGGAAATGGGGCTTAGCGCGTCGCAGATCTATCGGATGCTGGAACGTCTGGTCGCGCGCGGCTATGTGATGCGGCTTGAAGGGGGCGATCGCTATGCCCTGACGATGAAGCTTTACCTGCTTGCCACGCGGCATCCACCGTTGCGCCGTCTCGTAGCGCAAGCCCAGCCCCTTATGGATGAATTTGCCCGCGATCAACGCCAGTCTTGCCACCTTGTCGTCCCGGAGCAGGGAACGGGGATCGTCGTCGCACAGGCGACCCCGATGGGACATTGGGAGTTCCGCGCCAGACTGGGTGGCCAGCTTGATCTGTTCACCACGGGATCGGGCAGGACATTGCTTGCCTTTCAGCACCCCGACCGCATCGTCGATACGCTTGGCATTTGGGGGGTGGCGCAGGCATCCGAGCGTCTTGCCGGAATAGGCCTGCATCTTGAGGACGTCCGCAAGCAAGGGGCCCGCGTTGAGCCTTCGGCGCAGTTGGTCGGCGTCACCGATCTTAGCGTTCCGGTGCTTGGCCCAGGCGCCGAGGCCATCGCTGTTCTGACCTGCGCCTATATCGATCACCCCGAGGATGATGGAAAAGCGGGGCGCGACAGCGCACTTGCGGCGCTCAAGACACTCGCCCATTGCCTTTCCGAGGAATGAACGCCCTCACCTGCGCCCAGAAAGCGCAGGCTATTGTCTCATTTGCGCAATATCGAACGGGCAATTCCAACCGATTACGGGGTCGATTTGAAATTAATGGATTTACCTTAAGCTCACGGTCTTGTTAGCCTGACCGCAGAGATCACTGGATCAAGGCCGTAGAAATGCCCTTCATCGATCGACGCTCTCTCTGCCCCTTCGTTCTTGCCGCTTCGATTTTCTCGGTCGGATTACCCGCTTCCTTGCTTCTGGCCCAAGAGGCGCAGCCCGCACCGACGGTCCTTGTCCAGACGGCGACGCAGCGCGAGATTCATCCCGAATTCGCCCATCCCGGGGTCATCGAGGCGGAAAACAAGGCCACAATTCGCCCGCTGGTGACCGCACAGATCATCGGCAATCACGTTGTCCCGGGCGCGATTGTCGAAAAGGGTGAGCTGCTTTTCGAACTGGATGATCGCGATTTCCGCTCGAACCTGCTCGAGGCCGAGGCAGCCCTTGCCGTGGCCAGGGCCCAGGTCGGCGAAAGGCAGCTTGAGTTCGAACGCAAGCAGACGCTGGTCAGCCGCGAAACGGCTGCGCAATCCGAGCTTGACCTCGCGACCGCACAGCTCGACGCGGCCAAGGCCCAGGTCCAGGCGGCGCAGGCCGCAGTCGAACGTGCCGGAAAGGCCCTTGAAGACACCAAGATCTATGCCCCGTTCGAGGGCAGGATCAGTGCCGCGAATTATGGCGTTGGCGATGTCGTTTCGCCAAACAATCCGATCCAGCCCGAGCCGCTTGCCGAGATCGTCGCGCTCGATCCGATCTATGTGCTGGGTTACCTCAGCCAGCAGGTCTATGACCTCTTCATCCAGCGTCGTGACCGCATGCAGGCCGCAGGGACCGCGATACCCAAGCTCGAGCTGACACTGGAATTGCCAAGCGGCCAGATCTATCCCGGCAAGGGAAGATTCGTCAGCTGGGATTTTCAGGCTGCAGCGACGCGCGGCTCGATCGCGGCCCGGGCCGAGTTCCCGAACCCCGACGGCGTGCTCCTGCCGGGCATGAACGTCACCCTGCGCGGCAACGCGGTCGAGGCCATCAATGCCGTGACAGTGCCTCAACGCGCCGTCGGCCAGGACCAGCAGGGTCACTATGTCCTGACCGTGGGCGATGAGGGGAAGGTCATTCGGAACAATATCGAGGTCGGCATCCGTGATGGTGCGGATTGGACCGTGATCTCGGGGCTTGAGGACGGGGCGAATGTCATCGTCGAGGGTTTGCAGAAAGTCCGCGAGGGTCAGGAAGTCGAAACCCAACCCTTTAAGCAATGACCAGCCGTCACGGGATTTGAGTCACGGGGATTGATCGGACATGGGACCGCAGTTTTTTATCCGCCGGCCTAGATTTGCGTTTGTGATCTCGATCGTGATCACGCTCATGGGCTTGCTCACGATGGTCGTGATGCCCATCGACCAATATCCCGACATCGCGGCACCAAAGGTCGTCGTCCGCGCAAACTATCCCGGCGCAAGCGCGGATACCGTTCGTGACGCGCTGGCCTCACCGATTGAATCGCAGGTCAACGGCGCCGAGGGCATGGTCTACATGTCTTCGAAATCCGCGAGTGATGGCAGCTATACGCTGACGATCACCTTCGAAGTCGGCACGGATGCCGACCTTGCTCAGGTGGATGTACAAAACCGTGTCACCCTGGCCCTGCCGAGCCTGCCTGAAGAGGTTCGCCGCCGGGGCGTCAGTGTCCGCAAGCGAAATCCCGACATTCTCATGGTCGTGAACCTTCTGTCCCCCGATGACAGGTTCGACCGCGTTTTCCTGTCGAACTATGCCAGCCTGAACATCGAGGGCGAACTGGGCCGGCTGCCGGGCGTCAGCGAAGCCAGCATCATCGGTGCGCTCGATTACGGCATGCGCGCATGGCTCGACCCGATCAAGCTCGCCAATCAGGGTATCGGGGTGAACGAGGTGGTCGCGGCCATCCGTGAGCAGAACGTCCAGGCCGCGGTCGGTCAACTCGGGGCGGCCCCCAGCCCGGACACGACCGAGTTCCAGTATGTCCTGACCACCAAGGGACGGCTCACCTCGCCAGAGGAGTTCGGCAATATCGTTATCCGGGCCGACGCGGCAGGATCGATCCTGCGGCTGCAGGACGTCGCCCGGATCGAGTTGGGCGCCGAGGTCTACAAGGGGTATGGGGAATTCAACAACGGCCCAGGCGTTCTGATGGCCATCTACAAGCTGTCGGACGCGAATTCGCTCGATGTCGCCAAGGCGGTTCGCGCGAAGATGGACGAGCTGTCGGGCGGCTTCCCCGAGGGCATGGAATACGCGGTCGGTCACGACACGACGCTTTTCATTTCGGCCTCGCTTGAGGAAACCGCGATGACGCTGATCTTCACGGTCATCCTCGTCATCGCAGTGACCTATCTTTTCCTCGGCAGCATCCGGGCAACGCTCATTCCCGCGATCGCCGTTCCTGTTTCGATCATCGGCACTCTTGCCGTGCTTTATGCGATGGGGATGACGATCAATACGGTGACGCTTTTCGCGCTGATTCTCGCGATCGGGGTCGTGGTCGACGATGCGATCATCGTCGTCGAAAACGTGGAACGTCTGATGCACCACGACGGCCTTCCGGCGCGCGAGGCGACGCAGAAGGCCATGCAAGAGGTTGCTGGTCCCATCGTCGCGACCTCACTGGTTCTGGCGGCCGTGTTCGGCCCGGCCACGCTTCTTCCCGGCATCACCGGGCGCATGTTCGCAAACTTCGGCACGACGCTTGTGGTGGCCGTGCTGATTTCCATGATCAACGCCATGACGCTCAGCCCTGCCCTGGCGGCCACCGTGATGAAAGTCGGCGGCAAGCCGAACTTCGTCATCCGCGGCTTCAACTACGTCTTCGACAAGATCACGGCGGGATATGTGGCGCTTGTCGGCTGGCTGTCGCGACACATGCTTATCAGCGTCGTCCTGACCATCGGGCTTTTCGTCGCTCTGGGCGCGCTTTTCACCCGAACTCCGACCAGCTTCATTCCCGATGAGGACAAGGGCTTCTTCATCATCGACGTCCAGTTGCCGCAAGCTGCCTCGCTGGTCCGAACCGAAAAGATCATGGACCAGATCACGGAGGAGCTGAAGAAGGACGAAGCAATCGAGAATGTCATCTCGGTCAATGGCTACAGTATCCTCAACACGGCGCTTCAGTCCAATACGGGCATGATCATCGCCAAGCTGAAACCGTGGGAGGAACGCAAGGCACCGGACCAGCAGCAGGCAGCCCTGCAGGCCAAGTACCAGGCCCAGTTCCGCGAAATTCCGCAGGCCGTGACGACCGTGTTTGGTGCCCCCGCAATTCCGGGCCTCGGGACTGTCGCCGGGTTTTCCTATGTGCTGGAGGATACGCAGGGTCGAACGCCCGACGAACTTGCCCAGGCGCTGCAAAGCGTGCTCGCGGCCGCGAATGCGGAGCCCGCAATCGCCCGGGCCTTCTCGACGTTCAACGCCGGTGCGCCGCAGCTCGAGATCGAAGTCGACCGGGTGCGGGCAAAGACTCTGGGGGTTCTGGTCGGTGACATCTTCACCACGCTGCAGACCCAACTGGGCGGTGCCTATATCAATGACTTCAACATGTTCGGCGAAACCTATCGGGTCATGGTGCAAGCCGATTCCGAGTTCAGGCAGAACGAACGCGACCTGCTCGACCTTTACGTGAAGAACAATGCGGGCGAGCTTGTCCCGCTCAGCACTTTGGTTACGGTCAAGCCCACGCGCGGCGCAGATGTGCTCTATCGCTACAACACCTATAATTCGGCAACCATCACCGGCATCGCCAACGGACCCGGGGGCTTCAGTACGGGCGACGCGATGGACGCAATGGAGATTACAGGTGCCGAAGCAATGCCGCCCGGCTTCCGTTACGAATGGACGGATTCCAGCTTCGAAGAGCGCAAATCCGGCAATGCGGTGCCGATCGCACTTGGCCTGTCACTGATCTTCACCTTCCTTTTCCTCGCCGCACTTTACGAATCCTTCCTGACCCCCTTCGCGATCATCCTGTCCGTCCCGATCGCCTTGATCGGTGCGCTTCTGGGGACCTTGATCGCCGGGATGCCGCTCAGTCTCTACGGTCAGATCGGTCTGCTTTTGCTGATAGGTCTTGCGGCCAAGACCGCGATCCTGATTGTCGAGTTTGGCAAATCGCTGCGCGAGGTCGAAGGAATGGATCTGCACGAAGCGACGGTCACGGCTGCCAAGCTGCGCTTCCGACCTGTCATGATGACGAGCATCGCTTTCATCGCGGGGGTGTTCCCGCTGGTCATAGCCAGCGGCGCGGGCGCCGCCAGCCGCGTATCGCTTGGCGTTGCCGTCTTCGGCGGAACGCTGATGTCGGCCGTTGTCGGAGCGGTCTTCGTGCCGGTCTTCTTCAAGTTGATCCAGTGGTTGCGTGAACGAATCCACGGCGGCTCGACCAAGGCGCCCGAATAGGGCATAGGCGGAGCAAGCCTTCAGCGCAATGCGCTGACGAGTTCCAGGACCATCGGATGCTCGGGATTTGCCAAGGCATCAATGATGTTGAAATGATGCCTGTCAGGTTCCTCGATACAGGCGGTGGCCGCGCCAAGACCGCGCCAGATATTGGCAAGCAAGGCGTTCTGACGCTTGAACTCCGACGTTTCCGAGGCACCGACCCAACAACTTATCCGGGTTCCGGGGATCGGCGTCAGAAGCGCAGGGCTCTCGGCTGCGGCCTCGGCACTGTCCAGACGGAGCGTCTTGCTTCGCGAAGTCCTGAGCATAGGGCGCAGGTCGTGCAATCCCGAAATCGATAGGACATGCGCGATACGGTCCCTGTCTCGCGCCGGAAGGGGGCTGTTCTCGCAGACCATGCGACTAACGAGATGGCCACCTGCCGAGTGACCGGCAAGCACGACGGGGCCGGAAATCATTTCCGCTGCGGCTGAAATGGCCGCCCCGATCTCACCGGTGATCTGCGATATGCGGTTTTCGGGGCATAGCGTGTATTCAGGAATCGCGACTGCATAGCCATGGGCGAGCGCGCCGGATGCGAGATGCGACCAATAGCTGCGATCAAGCGCCATCCAATATCCGCCATGAACGAAGATCATCAGGCCACGGACCTCTGCCTCGGGCAAGAAGACATCCATGCGATTGCGTGGCCCGGACCCGTAACTGACCCCCAGCCGTGCCCGCCCCGAGGCCGAGATGGATTCACGAAACGCCCTTGCAGGCTCGATCCAGCGACCCGGCCAGGAATCGCCATTGGGGATATTTGCAGAGTTGGCGTAGACCGCATCCCAGTCGGAGATCGCTTGCAGCATCGTCATCAATCCTTTCGTCCGCCATGCGCGTTTTTTCGGAATGAAGATTATGTCTGGTCACCGTTTGTAAGTGCAATCCGGGAAAGGGGCTCTGTTGTCTCGCCGTTACGGCCCCGCGTTTTGCGTCGGGCGAAGCCATTCGGTCAGTGAGGATTGCTGGGCAGATGGTCGCAGTCTCTCAAGCCTCGGGCCGGCTCCGGCCGGTGAACAGCAGACCAGATCGACTGACCGCAGGTCACTGGAAAATCACCGGAAATCGCGATGGGCGCAGGGGTTGCGCTTTCCGCTTCAGCTGAAAGCTGATACGCGACCGACACCTGGCCACGGGGTCTCGCCGATTAACATGTCGTTACGGTCTCGTGACAATGGGTATTTGCAGTTAAGGCCGTTATCGCTGATCCTTCCGCGAGACGGTCCGTAAGGACATGTCACAGCATAAAAAGGGAGGAAACCTTATGCTGAAATCGATTCTTGGCGCTGCCGCCGCGCTGGGTCTTGCCGCTTTGCCGGCTTTCGCTGAATTCCCCGAAAAGGATATCCAAGGCATCATCCAATGGGGCGCCGGTGGTTCGACCGACACGGTCGCGCGCGCCGTCACGCCTCATGCCGAAAAAGTGCTGGGCAAGAAAGTCGTCTTGCAGAACGTGACGGGCGGCGTGGGCGCCATCGGCCTGAACCAGGCCGAGCGGGCCAAGGCCGACGGCTACACCCTGCTTTTCGGCGCCGAGAATCCGCTGCTCTACAAGGTCATGCAGCTTGGCCAGAAGGATTATGCGGACTTCGTCCCGGTCAACATCCTGGCACGCGGGATCCCGATGCTGGTCGCCCGCCCGGATGCACCATTCGACACCTTCCCGGAAATGATCGACTACATCAACGCGAACCCGAAATCGGTCAAGTTCGGTTCGACCGGACCCGGAGGACTTCCCTCGGTCGTCTCGTCGATGATCCAGTCCAAGACCCCGATCGACGTCACCTTCGTTCCCTATGACGGTGACGGTCCGGCGCTGACCGCGCTGCAGGGCGGCGCGATCGATGTCATGCCGGCGGTTCTGGGCGCGGCCATTGAATCGATCAAGGGCGGAAAGATGAAGCCGATCGCGATCTTCGATACCGAACGCGTAGCCCAGCTGCCCGACGTGCCCAGCGTCACCGAAACCAATGCCGAATTCGCCGACCTGCTGCCTTGGGGCCCGTTCTTCGGCGTCTTCGTCAAGAAGGGCACGCCCGACGATGTTGTCGCGAAGCTGACCGAAGCCTATGAGACCGGCGCAGCCAATGCAGATTTCACCGCGCTGATGGACGGCCGCGGCTACAAGATGCTTTCGCTGACCGGTGATGAGGCGCAGAAGTTCCTGGCAGACTGGCAGTCCAAGACCTCTTGGCTGATCTGGGAAAGCGGCATCGCCAAGAAATCGCCCGAAGAATTCGGAATTCCGAAGCCCTGATTTCTTGCGGTTGCCCCTGTGGCGGAGCCTTCGGGGCAACCTTCATCGCAACGGCAGGCATTGCCGCCCGCGCCGACCACCATTCAAGGTCACAACGCCATGCAACCTGATCGTCCGATCCCCGACGAAGACGGGATGCTGCCCCTGCATACGCCTGGCCCTGCCGCACGGCGTCCGGGCGAAACCGTCTTCAATCTGTTCATCTTCGTCGCCAGTCTGGTTCTGCTCTGGTCGGCCTACGGCATTTCGGGCTTCGAGGCGCTTTCCTCGCCCGGCGCCGTCCCGATGGCGACCACTCTCGTCATGCTGATTTCGGCTGGACGCATCCTTCTCGACACGATGAGAAAACCGACCGACAGCGAAGAGACGCTGGCCAGGGATATCCTGCCGCGGCCTGTCATCTTCACGATCGTGATGGTCGTGCTCTATGCCGTTGCTCTGGCCCCGCTCGGTTTTCTGCCGACTTCGGTGCTCTTCCTGCTGGGCATGATCCGCTATCTCTCACAGCGCGGCTGGGGCTTCTGCCTTGCGGTGTCGATGGGAAGCGTGGCGCTGATCTATCTGGTTTTCCGCATGATCTTCAACGTGCTGATGCCGGAAGGGATCGTTCCCGAGGGCGAAATCATCGCCTTCATCTCCTCGCTGTTCGGAGGCTGAGATGGAAATTCTTCCCAACCTGCTGATGCCGCTTCTGAACCTGAAGCTGCTTGCCCTGGTCGGGCTCGGGACGCTTTCGGGCATCTATGTCGGAGCGATCCCCGGCCTTTCGGTGACGATGGCCGTCTCGATCCTGATTTCGTTCACGTTTTCCTGGGATGTCTATCCGGCGCTCGCGCTGATGATCGGCATCTTCATGGGGGGCGTCTATGGCGGATCCCGCACGGCGATCCTGCTGAACATCCCGGGTGCGCCTTCTGCGATTGCGACGGCGATGGATGGCTATCCGCTGGCGCAGCAAGGCCGCGCCGGCGAGGCGATCGGGGTCGTGACCGTGGTTTCCTTCTTCGGCGGCTTCATCGGCATCCTTGCGCTTGCGCTTTTCGCGCCCTCACTTTCCGAATTCGCGATCCGCTTCCAGCCGCGTGACTTCATGCTGCTCGCGATCATGGGCATTCTTCTTGTCGGTTCCCTTTCGGGCGAAAGCCTGATCAAGGGCGTCTTCTCGGGCGCGCTCGGGATCGCGATCGGCGCAGTCGGCATGGACCCGCTGACCGTTGAGGACCGCTTCGTCTTCGGGATCGACCAGTTGCGTGGCGGCGTGTCCTTCGTCGCCATCATGATCGGCATGTTCGGCGTGGCCGAGGCGCTTGCGCAGCTTCATACAGTGAACACCCCGGCGGTTCGCCAGAAGATCTCGGGCATTGTCCCGTCCTGGAAAGTGGTTCGCAAGCACATGTTCCTTGGCCTGCAAACCTCCAGCATCGGGACGGTTGTCGGCGCCCTGCCGGGAACCGGAGGAGATATCGCAGCGCTGATGGCTTATGACCATGCGCGGCGTGTCACCCGCAAGCCGGACGTCCCCTTCGGCAAGGGCGCGATCGAGGGGCTGGTTGCGCCCGAAACAGCGAACAACGCGGCCGTCGGCGGCGCCTTCATCCCGATGATGACGCTGGGCATTCCGGGCGATGCGGTGACCGCGATCATGATCGGCGCGCTGTTCATCCACGGGCTGAACCCTGGCCCGATGCTGATGATCGAACAACCGAACATGTTCTGGTTCATCGTCGGATCGCTCGTTCTCGCGAACTGCTTCATGCTGATCTTTGGCCTGACCGGTATCCGGATCTTCGTCAAGATCGTCGAGCTGCCGCGCACGGTGCTTTTGCCGGTCATCCTGATCCTGTCGATTGTTGGCGCCTATGCGGTCAACAACAGCCTGACCGATGTCTACTGGATGCTGGGTTTTGGCGTCTTCGGCTATTTCATGAAGCAATACGGCTATCCCCTGGGTCCCGTCATCCTTGGCGTCATCCTGAGCAGGCTTTTGGACGACAACTGGCGGAGGGCGATCATTTCCGAACAGGAAAGCCTTGCCGGACTGATGAAGGGCATCGTCACGAGCCCGTTGTCGCTGACGCTCTTCGTCGCCGTGCTGCTCATCCTGCTGTCGAACACGCCGCTTTGGGGCATGGTCTTCCGCAAGAAGGCACGGTTGTAGCGCGCTCCTCATTACCTTGGGCCGGAGCGGATACGTTCCGGCCCTTTCCAATTGTTGATGCACACCTCCGCTTGCCTTGCCCGCTTGCGCAGTGGGGCGGCTGTCTGCAATGGTCACGCTGCATTCCATGTTGATCGAGGACCAGATGCCCATTGAGCTAAACCACCTTCCCCAAGCCCCGCGCGATCTCGGCTGGTTGAAGGAACAAGCCCAAGCGCTCTGGGATTTTCACGCGGCCGCGCTGGATGGAAAAGGCGGCTTTACAATGCTCGACATGTCGGGCTCTCCCCTGCCCCACGAGCCGCGCGGCTCTGGCTCGGAAAGGGCGCTTCACGACGTTTGTCGGATGGTCCACAGCTATGCGCTGGCGACCCGCGTCGACCATCCGCAAGCCTCGGAAATCGTCGAAAAAGGGATGCGCTGGCTGCTTGACCGCCAGCGGGACACCGTCAATGGCGGCTTTTTCTGGTCGGTCGATGATGCAGGCCCGATCGACAGCAGGAAGCAGGCCTACGGCCATGCCTTTGTCCTGCTTGCCGCTGCGTCGGCGCATCGGGCAGGCAACGGGGACGCCGAGCAGCTGCGCGATCTCGCTCTCGATGCGATCTGGTCGCGATTCTGGGAAGAAGATCACGGAGTGGTCAGCGACACGTTCGAAGTTGACTGGACGGGCGGACTCGACTACCGCGGGCAGAATCCGAACATGCACCTGACCGAGGCATTCCTGGCCGCGCATGCGGCATGGGGCGACGCGCGCTATCTTGATGCGGCGACCCGTATCACGACGCGCCTGATCGGAGAGAATGCCCGCGACGCCGGCTGGGTCGTCCCCGAACATTTCGACAGTCAGTGGCAAGTCGATGCGAATTTCGATGGCGATGCGATGTTCCGACCCTCTGGCACCACGCCCGGCCACGCGCTGGAGTGGAGCAGGCTGGTCGTCGAACTTTGGCTGCGGACCGGAAAATGCCATGCTTGGATGCCCGAGGCTGCGGACGCCCTCTTCCGCAAGGCGATCGATTTGGGATGGCTGCCCGAGGGCGGCTTTGCCTATACGCTTGGCAATGACGGCAGCGTGTCACGCGACTGGCGACTTTGGTGGCCGGTGGCAGAGGCCATCGCCGCAGCCTGGACGCTCAATGCGATCAGGCCCGATCCGTTCTATCGCGAATGGTATGAGCGGTGCTGGAGCTTTGCTGATCTTTACCTGATTGACCACATGCACGGAGGCTGGTTCCACCAGATCGACGCAGACGGCAAGCCCGAGACAGGCGTCTTCTCGGGCAAGCCCGACATCTACCATGCACTTCAGGCGTGCCTGATCCCGGCAGGAATGATGTGGCCGGTCAAGACTTGAGGGTCGGTTGAAAGCGAGGTCGGGGCAGCCGCATCGGCCTTGCAAGGATATTTCCTGAACGATGGCGCGGCGATCAATGCCCTCCTCCGCCTCCGCCACCCGGTTTTGGCTTTTCAACGAAGATAAGCAGCGTGCCCATGGCCGCGAAGAACAGCGCCAGCGTCACGAACAGATCCGTCAGCGACAGGATCAGCGCCTGCAAACGGACCATTCCAGTCAGTGTGGACAGGGCGGCGGTCTGCGCCGCTTCGCCCAGCGACGAATAGGCCTGCGCGAGAGCGGAAAGCGCCTGATCGGCAACGCCCCTGCCGCCATGGACGGCCTCGGCAAGCCGGGCATAATGAAAATCCTCGCGGTTCGAAAGCATGGTGTTGATCAGGGCAAGTCCCACCGCACCACCAAGGTTTCGGGTCAGGTTGAATAGACCCGAGGCATTTTTCACCTTCTCGGGCGGCAACATTCCAAGCGCTATGTTCGAAACCGGTACCATGCAAAGCATCAGAGACACGCCGCGCATGATCTGCGGAATGAAGATTTCCCAGTAGTCCCAGTCTTGTGTCAGATGGCTCATCATCCAGCAGCTCAGCGAAAACAGCGCGAAGCCTATCGCCATCATGATCCGCAGATCGACTTTTTGGGACAGCCGCCCGGCAATTGGGGCTGTCAAAAACATCGACGCCCCCGAGACCATCATCGCTTCACCGATTTGCAGGGAGTTATAGCCGCGCACCCCCGACAGGTAGACGGGAAAGACATAGATCAACCCGTAAAGGCCGATGCCCAACCCGAAGGAAAACAGCGAGCCCATCGCGAAATTGCGGTCGGCAAAGGCATCCAGCCTGACAATCGGCTCGTCCGCAGTGAAGGCCCGCCAGAAGAACAGGACTCCCCCCAGGATCATGACACCCGTCATCAACAAAATGATTTCATCGGCGAACCAGTCGTCGCCCGCGCCTTCCTCGAGCACGTATTCCATCGCACCGAGAAACAGCGCGAGACCCAGGAAACCCCACCAGTCGAAGCGGTTCAGCAGGCTCAGGTCGGGCTTGTCGAAATCGATCAGCGAAAAGGCCGCGATGGTCACGACGATGCCGGGCACGACATTGATGAAGAACAGCCAATGCCAGCTCATGAATTCCGTCAGATATCCGCCGAGCGTTGGCCCGATTGTCGGCGCAAGTGTCGCGACAAGGCCGATCATGGGAGAGACGATATGCATTTTCGAGCGCGGAAAGATCGTATAGGCGCAGGCAAAAACGGTGGGGATCATGGCTCCGCCCAGGAAGCCTTGCAGCGTCCGCCAAAGGATCATTTCGCCGATCGTGTTCGAGAATCCGCACAGCAGGCTCATCAGCGTGAACCCCCCTGCCGAAATCGTGAATACCCAGCGCGTCGAAAGCATTCGCGACAGATAGCCCGAAAGCGGGATCATGATGACCTCGGCGATCAGGTACGAAGTCTGGATCCACGGGATTTCATCCCCGGATGCCGCAAGCCCGGCCTGGATTTCGGGCAGCGAGGCAGAGACGATCTGGATATCCAGGATCGCCATGAACATGCCCAGAACCATCAGCAGGAAAGTGATCAGGCGTTTGGGATCAATTCGATCGGGATCGGCCGCCCGGATCGTCCCGGCAGCCTGCGCAACGGCTTCGGCGGACATGGCCTCAGCCCCCTGTCAGCGCGGCCTGTAGCCCCCCGGTGGGCTTGTCGGTCTCGCGGCTGCTGGTGGCAGGCTCGTGAACGCCGCCTGCCGGGCGAAGCGGCTCGGCCCCGGAGGGGGGCGCAAGCGGTCCCGCATCACCCGTGCGAGTATCGACATTTACGACAACCGACATTCCGGGGCGCAGCGGCAGCCGGGCACGATCTTCGGCGGCAATCTCGATGCGCACAGGGACTCGCTGGACGACCTTCGTGAAATTGCCGGTTGCGTTTGAGGCCGGCAAGAGACTGAATACCTGGCCGGTGCCGGCGGTCAGACTGGCGACCTTGCCCCGCAGTTCCTCGTCGGGCCAGGCATCGACGTGAATGCCAACCTCGGCTCCGGGATGGATGCCGGCGATCTGGGTTTCCTTGAAGTTCGCCTCGACATAGACGTCGCTGACCGGAACAAGCGTTCCGATCCGGGTTCCTGTCGTCACATATGAACCCACTTCGATGGCCCGCGCCGTCAGAATGCCGGAAAACGGCGCCCGGATCTCGGTGAATCCAAGATCGCGCTGCGCCTGCTTGATCGCCGTCCGGGCGGCCCGGACGTCGAGCGCGGCACTTTCCTCGCGCACATGCAGCACGCCAAGCTCGGCCTTTGCCTGGGCCAGCGCGGCCTCTGCGCTTTTGACCTGCGCCGCCGCAGATTTGGCAGTCGCCTCGGCTGCATCGACTGCGGCCTGCGTTCCGGCCGACGAGGATTTCAGATCGCGGGCGCGTCGATAGGTCTTCTGTGCGCCATCATTCGTTGCAAGGGCAGCAGCCAAAGAGGCCTCTGCCTGCTCGATGGTGGCATTCCCGGACTCGATCTGAGCCCCAAGCTGGGTTTGCGCGCTCTTGGCCGAAGCAAGCGCGTTCTCGGCCGCTTCAAGCGCCAGTTGATAATCTTCGGCATCGATCCGCGCGACCACCTGATCGCGTTCGACCGAAGCATTCGGCGCGACGAGAATTTCGGACACGTAGCCTGATGCACGGGCCTGAAGCGTGATCAGATCGGCTTCAAGATAGGCGTCGTCGGTTTCCTCATGGAAACGACCGTAGCTGAACCAATTCCAGCCCGTATACCCCGCCACGCTCAGGACCAGCAAAAACAGGCCGGTCAGGATACGCTTGGCCTTGCCCTTTGGCGCGGCTTCCGACGCCAATGCCTGCTCGGTATCTGCCATGATTTGGCCTTTCTACACGGGCCCCGTCCGGGCACGCCCCTATGTTCGGAGAACCCCGCGATTCCGGACCGCGAGGCGAGTCCTTAAATATATTGACCGAACCGTTCGGTCAATATACTCGATAAAGGCGAAATGCCCCGTCAGGTCGGAAAGAAAATGTCTGGAACTCCGCCCCTGCCCGAAACCGGCTCCGCCCGAGAGGACAGCCCGAAACGCCAGCAGATCCTTGATGGCGCGCGCCGCATGTTCCTGCAAAAGGGTTTCGAAGGCGCCTCGATGCAGGATGTCGCGCGAGCGGCAGAGGTGTCGAAGGGAACGCTGTACGTTTATTTCGACAGCAAGGAAGCGATGTTCCAGGCGCTGGTTCTGGAAGAATGCGATCGGATGCAAGAGGCAATGCGACGCATCGCAACTGGCACAGGCTCGGTCGAACAGGAACTGCACGCGATCGGTCGCCAGATGCTTCTGACCCTGCTTCAGCCCGAGGTTCTGGCAGCCATGCGCATGATGATCGGCGCTGCCGAGAAATTCCCCGATCTCGCCAGGCAGATCTACGCTTCAGGTCCGGCCCGATCAATTCGGACACTTTCGGAATATCTTGAACTCCGCTGCCTGCGGGGTGACCTTCGGATCGACGACTGCCACGCCGCCAGTGCAGAATTCCTCGATCTCGTCGTGGCTGGATTGCAGCGTCGCGCCCTGCTGATGATGCCCTTGCTGAGCGACGAAGACATCGAATTGCACGTCGCCTCGCGCGTGTCGCGCTTTCTGTCAGGCCGACTTCCGACGCCATGAGTGAATGAAGGGGCTTGCTTGCCGATCCCATATGGCATGATGATCGCCTGCCCGATCGACACGTTCAGAGCCGGAGAATGTCATGCGGATTGCCTATGTCAGCCTGTCCGGCCGCGGTGCGAATGATGCATTCCTGACCTCGGTCGCCATGCAACTGGACGCTGAAGGGTTGCGCCTGGCCGGTACCGTGCAAAGCAATTTCGAGCGCAGCGATCGTGATCATTGCGATATGCACATCCATGTGCTTCCCAAGGGTCCGGTATTCGCCATCAGCCAAGACAGGGGCGCGCATGCCCAGGGCTGCAGGCTTGACGCGGGCGCGCTTGAGGAAGCGGCAATGGCCGTCTCGGGGACCCTGCATGAGGCGCAATTGCTTATCGTCAACAAATTCGGCAAGCAGGAGGCCGAAGGTCGCGGCCTGACCCCGGTGATCGCGGAGGCAGCCGAAATGGGACTTGCGATCCTGATCGGCGTGAACGGAATGAACCTGCCGGCCTTCCGAGCCTTTGCAGGCGCCATGGCGGTCGAACTGCCCCCCGATGCCATGAGCGTCCTGAATTGGTGCAAATCCAACGTCGACGAGATCGCGGCCTGATCTGATCAACGGCGTAGCGCGCGGATTTGTGCGCGCTATCGCCAGCAGGGATTCCCGTCTCGGCCGACCAACATATCCAGCTGATGTTACTGTTCCAGAAGGCGCGTTAATTCGAAACCGGACCAGAAAGTCCTGCAAAGCTGCTCGCGCCGACCCTGCCAGTCTGCAGACCGATATGATTATCTTGTCGCCGCCCTGCGCGACCGCCAGAGCCAGAGCTTTCGCTAGGCTTCAGAGCCATGATCGCAGCGCGCATCCTCCGGCAGGCCAAGGGCGTCGTCGCGCTTCTTGAGGAACTGAGGCATCACCGCTGCTTCCGGCGTTTTCTGAACCGCAACTGCGGTAGGCACGACCAAGGGATATAACCGGCTGGGTCGATCGACCGCGTATCGCCGATAGAGGAGCATTCTGATGAACAGCTCCCCCAGACCGGTACCGATGGCTTCGCCGCAAATCCCACTGCGCGTGCACTCAGATCCAGGATCGTGGCCATCTCGGGCGTCCATTGCCGCAAGACTGCCAATCGGTGTCCAGGCCCAGCTTCGCGACCCGGTTGATCAACCGGTCGGTCTTGAGCTGGAATTGAGCTTCACCCGGAGGCCCGATCGACAGGCAGGATTTCGACACGGTCGCGCGACCGGACGCCTCGCGCGGACGTCGGACGTCAACGGGTCAATGGCATCGCTTCGCGCGCGATTGCGGACATTGCCGCTTTCGGAACTCTCGTCGCAGAGTGCATGTCCCAAGTCGGCAACGAAGCTGAGATCTTCTGGATGTGGAAAGCATGGACTGACGACATCGATGCGGGTCTTTCGCATTCGACGAGCAGGCTGGATAGGATTTCCGCCATTGCTTCGCAGCGCGATGGTGCGAGCAGCATGGACGATGACCAGATCCTGAAACAGATCAATTCTGGACGGCCCGTCCCTTGTAGGCTTACGCTTCCACCAAGGTGCTTTCGGGAAAAAGTCCAGTTCGCACTCTCACGGAACGGGAAGGGAACGGGAAATGCCCCACGATCACGACGACGTCCCGCGCTGGAAACATGATGGTGTCCGGGTCATCAGGGGTGATCAGTTGGACCCCAACACGGCTCAGACTCCCGGAATGTTCCGGCAGGCTGCAATCAATCACGCAAGGGTTGGCGCGCAGAAGATCTGGGCTGGGACGGTGGCGATCGAACCCGATGCCAAGACCGGTGTCCATCATCACGGGCCCTTGGAAAGCGTGATCTATGTTGTTCGCGGCAAGGCCCGTTTGCGTTGGGGGGAAAGGCTTGAATTTGTCGCCGAGGCCGGTCCGGGCGACTTCATCTATGTTCCGCCCTATGTTCCTCATCAGGAGATCAATGCCGACCCCGAACACGTGCTTGAATGCGTGCTTGTCCGCTCGGACAATGAGGCCGTGGTGGTGAATATCACCGATGTCGACCCGATCGAGCCGCCCGAATCCGTGTATTGGGTTGACCCGATCCATCCTGCCCCCCAATCGTGACAGAATGAACACAACGCTCGTGCGCCAGACGGGCCTTGTGCTCAAGGCGCAGGTGCGGTGACCTCATGATCCGACGGCGGCCGCCCACGCGGTGGTACCTCGCTTCGGCTCTGGGACAGATCGCACGGTTCGCCAGTTCCCGTTTTTTTGCGGGGAGATCGACCGGAACGGCGGTTCAGATTTCCGGGAGATCAAGAGGCAGGTCCCAAGCATCTCGACCGCGTCGCGCGAGAGGAGATAGAAATGTAACGATATCCCTTTTCACACTTGGTAAAACATCACCCCCGGACGTGGCAGCAGAAATATGCGCGGGCGGCGTTGGGCAAATTCCATTCCGGCCCTGAGCGAACCGCTTACCGGTTCATACGCCGCATTCCTCAAGTGACGAATTGTGGCAAGGAGGCGCCGGTTTGCATGCAATCCAGGCAGTCAACCTTGGAAAACGAAGGCTTTCGCTGTATATGTCTAAGGGACAACGACCGTGGCACATGGTTGTCAAGGCAAGAGGCGCAAGCAGGTTATGTTCAGACTCCCAGTTGTGGCCGGTGTGCTGGCCGTGGCGGCAATCTATGGTTTTGGCCTCGTCAAGACCCCGGCGACCGAGCCCCTATCCACAGATATTCCCGCGGTTGAGACTGCCCGCGATCCTGTTGCATCTCTGACCCATGTGCAGGATCAACCCTCCGCCGCGCATTCTGGCAAGTCCTCGAATGCCGTCGAGACCCGTCTGCGCGAGCTTGTCCAGCAAAGCACGGGCACAATCTGCGAGACCTCCGGCGGGGTCTGCGAAGTGTCGCCTCGCCCCATCAATTCTCCCTGCCAGTGCGGCAACTATGTCGGACGCGTCGTGCGCTGAAGCGTCAGGTCACTATTCTTGTGCGGGTGTCTCGGTTGGGGGTTCTTCGAGAGCTGCCACGGGCTCGGTGCCTGGCGAAACCTGAGCCAAGTCTTCTCCCTTCTCGCAGAAGCTGACTTCGACCGAGTCATTCCCTTCGCTGGTCCAGACCCACAGCCGATCCGTCTTCTCGGCCGGATATTCGGGAAAGGTCATGGTCGCGAGGATACCGCGCATGTCCGGCATGACCTCGATCCGCTCGGCCTTGCTTCCAGCAAGGGTCACCACGGTCGAACGCCAGAGCCGCTCGCCCGGGATGACCAGCGCAAGTTGGTAGGCCGAACTCCCCTCTCCGCCATCCTTGGGACTGATCCGCCTTGGCCTGAGACACGGGGCTGCACCCTCATCGCTTTCAGACGCGCGGGGCTGGAACACCTTCTTGTTGATCATCGGGCCAAGAATTTCGTTCCGGCCGATCACGATGCTGTCGAGCGCGGCAAAATCGGTGGGCACTTTCAACGTGATGGTGCGCCGCTGATAGCCCTCCATCAACTCGCCAATCATCTCTTCGAGGTTCAGATCGTTGAATGAGCGCGTGTCGCCTGCGACCAGAGCGTCAGATCCCCCCGCCACAGGCGAAGTTGCATCAGAGCGTGGCGCATAGATGCGCGCATTCCGATCGTCCGGCACCTTGTCGGGGTCAAGAAATCCCTTCCACACCGTCAGCCGGATCTCGTCGAGGTAAGCCGGGACCGAAACGAGCACAAGCTGGGACACCATCATGGGTTCCTTGATTCCGGCCTTGACTACGGTCCATCCGAAATCGAAAAGTTCGCGCTCATCGTCAGGCAGCCTGCCGCTGCGGCTTTGGCCCGATGCGAAATTGATCACCTCGGGCGCCGCCTCGAATTTCCGGCTGGCCTCAGAACTGGAATAACCGGCCCATCCGGTAACGCCAGAAGCCCCGGCGCCGCCCTGTATGGACTGGCTATTTCCGGCTTCGGTCACAACCCCTGTCACGTTCCCGCGCGGAAAGGCTGCATAGGTATAGCTTTCGACCTGGGCCATGCGGCGAAAGAATTCTAGCGCTCCAAGGCGCAACTGCACCTGCCGACCGATCGCGCAATCGTCTATCGTGAATTCGTAGCCCTCGAACTGTTCGTAACGACCGACCAGTTCGTCCTTGCTGGCACCCTCGGCCAGGAAGGGATCACCGAACTGCGGCCGCACGAGGCAAAGTGCCCGTGCATCATGGATATCGGCGGCGGCCTCGATCCCGGCGAGCACGGTCGGCGTCAACGCGGCCTTCAGGCGCGCGATGGCCTCGGGGCTCATGTTGCGCCGAGGCTGCACCCAGGCCTCGAAATCCGGGCATTGCGCCTTTTCGCACGGCAGCGGAAGCAGGCCTCCCATCCGCCCCAACCCAGCCGTGTCGGGCGCGTCGGGTCTTGCAACGTAAAGATCGACGTCCCGCTGGTTGAACGAGATGTCCACGTCCAGCCTGCACTGGCTGGGCTGGCGGATCAGCTGGAACTTGGTTTGGGCTTCGAAGAACTGGCCCCAGGCACCGGGAATTGCTGCAAACGGAGAGGAGATCCGCTGCTGCTGCTCGAGAAAACCGCCCAGGTTGACGGGGGGCAAGGCGGGATCGGTTGCGGCTCTGGTGCATTCGTCAACCGCGCTCCGCAAGACCTGATCCCGCAACCGCGAGGCAATTCGCGTCTCGGAATCGGGCAACCGGGTGACATAGGCCAGCGCCTCGTCGACCTCTTCGACCTGAGAGAATAGCTGTGTGAGCGATGCCCTTGCGAACGGCTCGACTTCAACTCCCCGGCACAAGGGTTGATCGAGCAGTTCCGGCCGGCACAACGCCTTTCTTTCGCCGCGATATTCGTTCAGCCGCCGGCTGACATTGTCGAGCCAATCGCCGAAATAGCGGTCGATCTGAACGAGGATGCGCAGATCATCCTCGCTCAGGCCCACGGACTGTCCCGAGGGGCCGGAATAGCGCATGAAATGCCGCACGAACGCCTCGGGATCGCGCCGCAGCAAGGGGGGTTCTTCGTCGACGTCAGCAGAACCATCAGGCGCTGCTGGCGGCTCTGTATCTGCGGCAGGCGTGGCTGCGTCGGAACCGGGACGCCCAAGCAATATGTCCAGCGGGTTCTGATCCATTCGTACAACGACCGTCGGGTTCAGGACCGTTTCTGCCCCTGGCAGGATCGAAGTGTCGAATTTCAGGCCGAGCACCGTGTTTCCGCTAAGATCATGGCGGTCATCAAGCGCATTCTCGAGGATCATCTGCCGGATCTCGTCTCGCGCCTCGGACTGCAGGCGGAAGCGCGTCTTGAAGGGGATCTGCGCCAATTGTTCGACCAGCTCGGACGACAGGCCGGTCAGATCACTTTCTTCGTCAGATGGCGCAGTGCTTCCCTGTCCCGCGATCACGCCCAGCACGGCGCGGCGCATCTCGGCCTGGGCATCCTCGATCCAGCCGGCATCGGGGCTGTCCACCTCGGCCAGGCGATTGCGCAGCCAGGCATCCTGAAGATAGCGATCATTGACCAGCCGTTGACGCGTATAGACCTCGGGGCTCTCGACATAGATCAGGCCGGTATGTCCGGGACGAAGGTCCTGACCTCGGGATGCCGCGAGGACCGCCAGGCGCGTATCACGATAAAGGCCGACAAGACGAGGCAAGGCCCATGCCGCGACATCAAGCGCGACAAAGACGAGGAGCGCGATCGCCACGGCGCGAAACAGGAAGCGGACGATCGGAGGAACACGAACGACGCTGGCCATGATTGCATGGTGCCAACTCTGTCGCATCCTGTCCATGTAATGCGGCGGGCCAAAAGGAAAAACTGCGCGAAACGGCATCTGATGCGATCATCCCGCAAGATGGCATCACTGATCTGAGCGTTGGCGGGCTTGCTGGCGGCCGGACCGCGTCGCCTTGCAAGACTGACCGACATTCGCTCCGCCGCGGAAGTCGGACACCGAGCACTGATCAATCCTTCCAGCTTTCCCTGACATGGCTCTCGAAGAAGTCCGAGAAGGTCGCGACGCGCAGGGGCAGGCGTTCATAGGGCGGGTAATAGAGGGTCAACCAGAGTTCGGAAGGGTGCCAGTCGGGCAGAACCGGCACCAAGGAGCGGTTTCCCAGCGCCTCGCGCAGCATGAAATGGGGCAGCATGACAATGCCTTCACCATTCGCCGCAAGCTGGGCCAACAGTTCCCCGTTATTTGCCTGAAACCTGCCTGAGGCGCGGATATGGCGCTGCTCGTCACCCCTGCTCAGGTTCCAGGTTTCGCCCGCCATGCCGCTGGCATAGCCAAGGCAGTCGTGTGCGGCCAGATCCTCGGGGGTCTCGGGAGTACCCTGCCTGTTCAGATAACTGGGCGAGGCGACCAGCAAACGTGGCACGCGGCAGATCTTGCGCCAGATCGTCGATTTGTCCGATGGCGCGCCCGAGATGCGAATGGCCAGATCGAGATCTTCTGAGACGATGTCGACAAGTCTGTCAGTCAGGCTGACAAGAACGTTGGTACGGGGATGGATTGTCGCGAATTGCGACAGCACCGAGGGCAGAACCAGTGATCCCAGCGACAGGGGCGCGCTGATCCGCAAAAGGCCGCTCAACTCGCCCTGCCGCTCTCGCATTTCCTCGGCTGCCGCGCCCAGACCATCGGCCAAAGGGGCAACCCGTGCTGCGTACAGCGCACCCGCCGCGGTCAGCGACACGGCCCGCGTGGTACGGACAAGAAGCTGCGTGCCCAGTTTTGTCTCAAGCGCCGCGACCGCGCGCGTGACTGCGGCAGGGGCCAGCCCGAGGGCACGTGCGGCGCCGGAAAAGCTGCGCTGAGAGGCGACTTCCAGGAAGATCCGGATCGATTCAAGCTCGCCCATTATTTCCCATATCGAAATAAATAATGCGATTTTACGAATATTCTCAGCAATGGCAAACGTTGCCATCTTTGGTCTCAGCAAGGGCGCGGACTGACCGGCCCGATTAGGAGAGACCAAGATGCTGCATCAGATCAAGGGCCTGCACCACGTCACGTCGATGGCTGCTGATGCCCAGGAAAACAACGATTTCTTCACGGCCAAGCTGGGCCTGCGCCGGGTCAAGAAAACGGTGAACTTCGACGCGCCGGATGTTTATCACCTTTATTATGGGGACGAACTGGGTACGCCCGGGTCGGTCATGACCTATTTTCCGTTCCCACATATCGCCCGTGGCCGTCGCGGCTCGGGCGAGGTAGGCGACACGCTGTTTACCGTACCCCAGGGCAGTCTGAGCTTCTGGAAAGCGCACCTGACTGCACAGGACATCCGCGGCCTGAAAGAAGAAGAGCTGTTCGGAGAGAAACGTCTTCGCTTCTCGGGGCCCGATGGTGACGGCTTCGCGCTGGTCGAAAAGGACGGCGACCCCCGTGCGGCCTTCAACGGCGCGGTCCCGACGGATGAGGGCATTCAGGGTTTCCACGGCGTCTCGATGCGGTTGCGCGATCAAGGTGCGACGGCCGAGCTGCTGAAGTTCATGAACTACGAACCCATCGACCGGCAGGGCAATGTCACCCGCTTCGCAGTGCGCGACGGCAACGGCGCGGACTTCGTCGATCTTGAAACCCTTCCAGATGCCGCTCCGGCCCGGCCGGGCGCAGGCTCGGTCCATCACGTCGCTTTCGCGGTCGAAGATCGTGCCGCACAGCTTGAGGTGCGCAAGGCCCTGATGGATACCGGCTATCACGTCACGCCGGTGATCGACCGGGACTATTTCTGGGCGATCTATTTCCGCACCCCTGGCGGCGTGCTCTTCGAGATCGCGACGAATGAGCCCGGTTTCGATCGGGACGAGGATACCGCCCATCTGGGCGAGGCCCTGCGTATCCCGCGCCAACACGAACATCTGCGCAGCCAGATCGAGCGCATCCTGCCGCCGATCCACAACTGACCCCAAACCAAGCGGCGGCCATCGTGCCGCCGCCCGACCGGAGAACAAGATGAGCATTCACAGCTATCACCACTTCGCCAAGGCTCCGGCTACGGGTCAGCCACTGGTGCTGACCTTTCACGGCACAGGCGGAGATGAGCAGCAGTTTTCAGGGCTTATCTCGGAGCTTCTGCCTCGGGCGGGGATCGTCTCACCGCGCGGGGATGTCTCCGAGCATGGCGCGAACCGCTTTTTCCGCCGCACCGGCGAGGGCATTTACGACATGGCGGACCTTGCGCGCAGGACCGAGAAGATGTCGGGCTTCATTGCGGCGCATCGCGCAGCCAATCCAGGCGCGCCGATCTGGGCTCTGGGGTATTCGAACGGCGCCAACATTCTGGCTTCGGTGCTTTTCAGCCAGCCCGCATTGATTGATCGGGCCGTGCTGATGCATCCGCTGATCCCCTTTCGGCCCGCACCTCAGCCGGGGCTTTCGGGTCGTCCTGTCCTGATCACTGCCGGGAGACGAGATCCAATTTCACCGATGGCGCTGACGCAGAATCTGGTCGACTACCTCGGTGCTCAAGGAGCGACGGTGGAACTGGCACTGCATGACGGCGGACACGAGATCCGAGCCGCAGAGATTGATGCCATAGCCGGGTTCTTGGCCTGAAACGGAGCCCTGCCGCCTGTGCGGCAGGCCAACTCAGCGAGCGCCCGACAGGGGGTGCGCCCTTTCCCCCCGATCGGGACTCTGAAACGGAGTGCGCAGGAACAATCCCCTCGGGCCCGTCCAACTTGTGATATGGGGGCTCTCTGCAACCGCGATCAATCGCACGATCACGAGAACCACCCACGGATAATTCCCACGGTCGCTGGACAGCCTGCCAAGGTGATGCGGGCATCAAACGTCATGCCGGACTGCGGCGGCCTTGCAGCTGCAATGTCGGACCGGAAGGGTACGTGGTTTGGTTTTCAACAATGTAACTGAGTCCGCAGCCCGGCCCGCTCTATTTGCGCGGTCCGGGCAGTTTTTCCGGGTCAGCCAACGTTGGCGGCGCGGGTGAGGGCGGCGTCGAGGCCTGCAGTGAGGGCGCTTTCGAACCCGGAATTTCTTGCGGCCAGCAGGCCGGCTGCGGTGGTACCCGCATAATCCAGGAAGGTCTGCACCATCGCACCTGCTGCGCCGGACTCCGCGCCGATGAGCGCGGGACAGTCGCGGACGACGTTCAGTGCCGCGCGTTCCGCCACCTCTGGCGCGACGCCGCGGGCGGTCAGGAATTGCGCTAGCACCATGGCGAGAAGCGCCGGATAGGCCGGCCCCGCGCCGGACACGGCGGTCATCAGGTCCAGCTGCGCCTCGTCGGGAAGTTCCTCGGTCGCCCCGAAGGCACCCAGCAGCGCCATCGCCGTGGCACGATCCGAGGCGGAAACACCCTCCGCCGCAACGAAGGGGGTATAGGAACGGCCGATCGCGGCCGCCGCATTCGGCATCGCGCGCAAGATGCGCCCCCCGCAGGCTGCCAGGCGGTTCATTCCGATCCCTGCCATGAAGGAGATCACCAGCCGATCTCCTGCCAGCAGCCCTAGCCCCTCCCAGTCCTGCGGCCTGATGCTGAGCACGATCACGTCGCTTTCGGAGATGAGCCCGGCTAGATCGGCGGGCCAATGAACCCTATGGCCAAAATAGCTGTCCTGCGGCCCAGTTCGGTTCAGGATCGACAGGTTCTGCGGTTGCAGGACGCCTTTTTCCAGAACTGCCCTGCCAAGCGCACTGCCCAGCCAACCGGTGCCCCCGACGATGCCGAGCCTCATTTGCGAGCACCGCGCAGGCCGATCCGGGCCGTAAAACGCTCCATTTCATGGGGCGGCGGGCGCTGGCCGGTATAGATCTCGACATAGTGCGGGAAGCGGCCCAGGCGCTCCTCGATCGGCTCGACCACGTTCATCGAGATATAGCCAACTTGCACCAGGTAGATCGTCCGGGCGCGCACATCCGCATCCTCGGGATCATGCCCCCAACTCTCCAGGAGGTGCCTGAGCGCATCCAGCCTTTCGGCATCGGCCTGCTGCAGGCGCTTGAGCACGTCCGGATCCTGCTGCGCCCAGGCCCGCACCGCAAGTTCCAGCCGGGTGTCGAAATGGTCATCTGTAAGGAAGGTGCTGATCACGTTCAGCATCGCCTCGGTCTCGGTCGCGGCATAGTCGCGGGTCGCGGCGACCAGCGGCGCGGTCGTGCTGTCCTCCCAGCGGTTCAGCAGCATGGCCAGCAATTGCCGGCGGTCCTTGAAGAACCAGTAGAAGCTGGTGCGCGAGAGTTGCAGCGTATTGGCGAGCGGCATCACCTTGACGGCGTCGATGCCCTTTTCGACGAGGGCTGCATAGGCGGCATCAAGCCAAAGCTCGGGTGACCCACGCGTGGCGCGGTCTTGGGAGATGTCCTGGGTCATGCCGAATCCATATCTTTCACGGGCCAGAAACGCGAAAATGCATTTCATTTATGCACATCGAATGTACAGTTTTTTGTCCTTGATCCAAGTAAAATTCGCCCTGCCCGTAAGGCAGCCCCCCGCCTGATGGATCTTCGAAATCACAGATCTTTTTTCATAAAGATCTGAAGAAAAACCATAAACCATTATCTCCTCAGCCACATGAAACGGCCGCCCAATCGGTCAGCAATGTTCATTTATGAACTTTTTATTGACACATATGAACATTGTTGCGAAATATCGCTGCCATCACGACGGCACCTTCCGGAAAGGCACTGGACATGTCGAACGACCCCCTCCTCCAGCCCTATCAGCTCAAGCACCTGACGCTGAAGAACCGCATCATGATCACCAGCCATGAGCCCGCCTATCCCGAGGACGGCATGCCGAAGGAGCGCTACCGCGCCTATCACGTCGAGCGTGCGAAGGCCGGCGTCGCCATGACCATGACCGCGGGCTCGGCCTCGGTCGCGCGCGACAGCCCGCCGGTTTTCAACAATATCCTCGCCTGGAAGGACGAGGTCGTCGGCCACATGAAGCAGCTTGCCGACGAATGCCACGACCATGGCTGCGCGGTCATGATCCAGCTGACCCATCTGGGCCGACGCACCCGCTGGGACAAGGCCGACTGGCTGCCCGTCGTCTCTCCGAGCCACGAGCGCGAGGCCTCGCACAAGGCCTTCCCGAAGAAGATGGAAGACTGGGACATCGCCCGGATCATCGAGGATTACGCCGATGCCGCCGAGCGCATGCAGGCCGCCGGCCTCGACGGGATCGAGATCCAGGCCTATGGCCACCTGATGGACCAGTTCTGGTCACCGCTGACCAACGATCTCGACGGGCCCTATGGCGGCAGCCTCGACAACCGGCTGCGCTTCACCTTCGACGTGCTCGGCGAGATCCGCAAGCGCTGCGGCAACGAGTTCATCGTCGGCGTGCGCTATACCGGCGACGAGGAACTTCCGGGCGGGCTGACCAAGACCGACGGGATGGAGATCTCGCGCCGCCTCAAGGACAGCGGCATGGTGGACTTCCTGAACGTGGTGAAGGGCCATATCGACACCGATGCCGGCCTGACCGACCTGATCCCGATCCAGGGCATGCGCAATGCGCCGCATCTGGACTTCGCCGGCGAGATCCGCGCCGCGACGAATTTCCCGACCTTCCACGCGGCCAAGATCCCGGACATCGCGACCGCCCGCCACGCCATCGCCAGCGGCAAGCTCGACATGGTGGGCATGACCCGCGCCCACATGGCCGACCCGCACCTGGTGCGCAAGGTCATCGAGGGCCGCGAAGACGATATCCGCCCCTGCGTCGGCGCGAACTACTGCCTCGACCGGATCTACCAGGGCGGCATGGCGCTGTGCCTGCACAACCCCTCGACCGGGCGCGAGATCGAGCAGCCGCATCAGATCCCCAAGGCCGAGCGCAAGAAGCGCGTGACCATCGTCGGCGCGGGGCCAGCGGGCCTCGAGGCCGCCCGCGTCTCGGCCGAGCGCGGCCATGAGGTCACCGTCTTCGAGGCCGCCGACCAGCCCGGCGGCCAGATCCGCCTGACCGCCCTGCAGGAACGCCGCCGCGAGATGTCCTCGATCGTGGCCTGGCGCTTCGACCAATGCATGAAGCTGGGGGTGAACTTCCGCTTCAACAGCTTCGCCGATGCCGATGACGTCACCGCGACCGCGCCCGACGAGGTCATCATCGCGACCGGGGGCCTGCCCCATACCGAGGTGCTGGCCCAGGGCAACGACCTGGTCGTTTCGACCTGGGACATCCTTTCGGGCGATGTGAAGCCGGGCCGCAACGTGCTGGTCTTCGACGATGCCGGGGATCACGCGGGCCTGCAGGCCGCCGACCTGATCTCGCAAAGCGGCGCCGCGGTCGAGATCGTCACCCCGGACCGCAGCTTCGCGCCCGAGGTCATGGCGATGAACCTCGTGCCCTACATGCGCGCCCTGCAGCAGCGCGACACGACCTTCACCGTCACCTGGCGGCTGCTGGCGGTCACGCGCGAGGGCAACCAGCTGCGTGCGGTGCTGGGCTCGGATTACGGCGCCTTCACCCGCGATCGGCTGGTCGACCAGGTCGTGGTGAACCACGGCACCCGGCCGATGGACGAGATCTATTTCGACCTCAAGGCGCGCTCGACGAACCTCGGCGAGGTCGATTACGACGCGCTGGCCACCGGCGGCGCACAGGCGGTGGCGACCAATTCCGAGGGCAGCTTCCGCCTGTTCCGCATCGGCGACGCCGTCGCGGCCCGAAACACCCATGCCGCGATCTACGACGCGCTGCGGATCGCGCGCGGGTTGTGAAAACGACCCCGCAGGAAGGCCAAGGCGGCCGGTGCCTGACGGGCAACATCGAAGCAATGGGGGGCCAGAGATCGCCCCCCGGTCGAACCTGCCTGGGGCATCCCTGTACCGACGCAGTTGGCGCGCACTTATCCGCGCGCCAAGATGCGACGGTCATGCAAGGCAGCAACGCTTGCGAAAGGCGCAGCGAACCGTTTCGTCGCGCGTCAATTCGTCACCCAAATGTCACACGAGAGCCGCGAGAATGTTGCATTATCTGGCTAGGTGCGAGCCATCGGGACTGATGGCCCACCTATCCAACGAGGGATTCATGCGTACACTCCTTGGTGCCCTTGCGGCGAGCAGCATGCTGACGGGCGCCGTCAGCGCCGCGGAAATCTACCCCATTGATCGTGCAACGATCCTTGCCGGCTCGCCTTTCGACTTCAAGGTCGAGCTTGACGGGGTGCATGGCGAAGCTGACATCGCGATCAGTGTCAACGGCAAGCCCTATGCCGAAACCTTTGGCAAATCGGCAGACTACGTCGCCGAGGAAAAGGACAAAGAGGGCGCGACGCTTGGCTCGGCCCTGATCCTGCGCGATCTGGCCCTGGCCGAGCCGGGCACCTACGAAATCGAGGTCAAGGCGGGTGAAGACAGCAAGACCGTCACCTGGGAAGTCTACGGCACGGAAGCTGCACCCAAGGCCAAGAACGTGATCTTCATCGTCGGCGACGGGCTATCGGTCGCCCACCGCACCGCCGCCCGGATCATGTCCAAGGGCATGAGCGGCGGCAAGGCAAATGGCCGCCTCGCGATGGACGATCTGGACCACATGGCCTTCATCGGCACCTCGTCCACCCATTCTATCGCGACGGACTCGGCCAACACGATGTCCGCCTACATGACAGGTCACAAGAGCCGGGTGAACGCGCTTGGCGTCTACGCAGATCGGACCCCTGACAGCCAGGACGATCCCAAAGTCGAAACCCTGGCCGAGGCCCTGCGCCGCACGACGACCAAGTCGGTCGGCATCGTGACCAATTCGGAAGTGGAAGACGCGACTCCCGCCGCGATCGTCGCGCATACCCGTCTGCGTGGCGACAAGGCCGATATCGTAGGCATGATGCTTGAAGTTCAGCCAGAGGTCATCCTGGGCGGTGGCTCGGCCTATTTCCTGAAATCCGATGTGCCAGGCTCGAAGCGCAAGGACGATCAGGACTATGTCGCGGCCTTCCGCGAAGCGGGCTATGCCCTGGCAACGAACCGCGAAGAACTGAACACCGCTGCCGGGACCAATAGCGGCAAGATCCTTGGCCTGTTCCACACGGGCAACATGGATACCTGGCTTGATCGCAATCAGCTCAAGAAGGGCTCGGTCGAGAAATTCCCCGATCAACCGGGTCTGGTCGAAATGACCGAAGTGGCATTGGGTGAATTGTCCAAGAACCCCGAGGGCTTCTTCCTGATGATCGAGGGCGCCAATATCGACAAGATGGCCCATCCGCTGGACTGGGATCGTTCGGTGACCGAGACCATCGAGTTGGATCAGGTCGCGGCCCTGGCCCGCGAATTCGCAGCGAAAAACCCTGACACCATGGTCGTGGTCACCGGCGATCACACGCATGGAGTCTCGGTCATTGGCACGATCGATGACGAAAAGCCGGGCAACGACATGCGCGAGAAGGTCGGCGTCTATGACGATGCGGGCTTCCCGAACTATGCGGACGAGAACGGCGACGGCTTCCCCGACACGATCGATGTCAGCAAGCGCCTGGCAATCTTCTCGAGCAACTTCCCCGATTACTACGAAACTTGGCGTCCGAAAATGGACGGACCGTTCGAACCGGCACTGAAGACCGAAGACGGCAGCTATGTCGCGAACGAGGCCTACAAGGATGTGCCCGGTGCCGTCCTTCGCGTCGGCAACCTGCCGAAAGATGCCGATACCGGCGTGCATTCGGTCGACGATATCGTCCTGCAGGCCAGTGGCCCGGGTGCGGAAGGGTTCAAGGGCTACATGGAACAGTCCGACGTCTACAAGGTCCTGGCTGACGCCTTCGCGCTTGGCGCGGCACAAAACCGTGACACGGCGCAGAAGTAAGTTGTAATATGGAGCTGCCCGCAGTCATTTCGGGCAGCTCCGATTTTCTGGCAAGGGAAGTCGATGATGAGACCGCTTTCGCGCAGGACCTGTTTGACCGGCCTGACCGGCGGGCTCGCCTTGTCCATATTTCGCCCTGTCGCTGCGACGGCTTCCTCCTCGCTGAGCTTTGATGAATTCTATTCCTCGTTCAGCCCACTGGGCCTGGAGTTTTCGGACAAAATCAAGACTCTCACCGGCGAGCCTGTCGCCATCAAGGGCTTCATGGCTCCGCCTCTCAAGGCCGAGGCGCAATTCTTCGTGCTGACACAGATCCCCATGGCGCTTTGCCCGTTCTGCTCAACTGATGCGGATTGGCCCGAAAACATCCTTGTCGTCTATCTGGGTCGCAAACAAACCTTCACCCGCCCGAACCAGCTGATCGAGGCCCGAGGCATGCTTGAACGCGGCTCGTGGACCGATCCCGATACCGGCTTCGTCAGCCAGTTACGGCTGCGAGAAGCGCGTTACGATCTGGCCTAGAGCCCCGACGGAATCCACATGCCTGACCTTTGCATTTCAGGCGTCGAGATGCGCTTTAGCGGCCTCGACGGCCCCGCCCTTGATATACCTGCCTTGTCGATCCCGGCCGGATCGATGCTTGCGGTTACGGGCCCGTCAGGTTCGGGAAAGACGACTTTCGTCAATCTCATCACCGGGCTCGAAAAACCCAGCACCGGTCAAATCCGCTGGGGCGAGACAGACATTGCGGCACTGCGTGAAGGTGCCCGCGATCGCTGGCGCGGCCGGAATGTCGGGATGGTGATGCAAGAATTCCATCTGTTTCCTGGGCTTTCCGCGCTGGACAACATCCTGCTTCCAGCGCGGCTGGCCCGCGTCGTGGATGGCGGTCTGACCGCACGCGCACATGGGTTGCTTGCACGGGTAGGCTTGCCCCGTCCCGACCAGAAGGTGGACACCATGTCGCGCGGCGAGATGCAGCGTGTCGCCGTCGCCCGCGCAGTGCTGCGCGAACCCGGCATCATCGTCGCCGACGAGCCGACCGCCAGCCTTGACGCCGAGAACGGTGTGGCGATTGCCGATCTTCTGATCGAATTGGCGTCTGCCCAAGGAGCGACGCTGATTGCCGTCTCACATGACCCGACCCTGATCGGCCGCCTGCCACGGCGACTTTCCCTGGCCAGAGGAACGATCGTCGCTCAGACCGAGATGGGGGCAAGCAACTGATGCTGCGTTTCATGATCGTCGATCTCAGGCGCAACTGGGGCGGAGCGATGGTGATGCTGCTTCTGGTGGCGCTTGCTGTCGCGCTTGGCATCGGTATCAATCTCCAAGAACGCGCCCTGCGGTTGGGCAGCGCTCGTGCGGCTGAGAAATTCGATCTGGTTATTGGAGCCCCAGGCAGCGAGACGCAACTGGTGCTGTCGACCGTCTTTTTGCAAATTTCAGCGCTACCGCTGGTCAGCGGCGATGTTCTGGCTGAACTGCAGAACGATCCACGTGTCGCCTGGGCTGCGCCGGTCGGCTTTGGTGACTTCCATGAAGGGCATCCCGTCGTCGGCACGACCACGCGACTGATCAAGGAAACCTCGCAGGGGCTTGCCGAGGGCAGGCTTTTCGCGCGCGAGGGTGAGGCCGTCATCGGTGCGCAGGTGGCTCTGGATCTGGGCGCAAGCATTACCCCTTCGCATGGACAGATCGATCAGGGTGGCCATGACCATGATGGCGTCCGATACACTGTGTCTGGACGCTTGAAACCTACGGGCACCGCATGGGATCGCGCCATTCTGGTGCCGATACGGTCGGTCTGGAATGTCCATGGCATGAGCATCGTCCAGCATGCGGACCACGCGCACGAAAATGACCACGACCACCACCACGAGCATGAGCATGAGCATGAGCATGAGCATGAGCATGAGCATGAGCATGAGCATGAGCATGAGCATGAGCATGCTGCCTTTGACGGAGACACCCCGCTGGACGAGAATTTTCGCGCCGCCGGCACTCCCGAACTGCCCGCGATTCTTGTCAAGCCCGCCACCATCTCCGATGCCTACAAGCTGCGACAGGCCTATCGTGGCGGCCCCGGCACATTGGCCGTGTTTCCCGCCGAGGTGTTGACGGGCATCTATGCCCTACTCGGGGATGCCCGGCAGGTGCTGTCAGCTGTTGCAATAGGAGTCCAGCTGCTGGTCGCGGTCGCGCTCGTTCTGGTGACCGTGATCCATATCGGCCAACGTCGCGCACAGATCGCAGCCCTGCGTGCCTTCGGTGCGCCTCGTGGCGCGGTGTTTGCACTGGTCTGGGGCGAGTTGGTGATTGTTCTCTTCGCGGGCATCCTCCTGGGGTTTGCCGTCGGGTGGCTCGGCGCACAGCAGATGTCGACGTTGGTTTCCGCTCGTCAGGGCTTTGCCCTGCCCCTTGAATGGACCCGGACCGAGGCTCTGAGCCTTGCGACGCTGCTTGCTGTTTCGGCGGCCCTTGCCGCATTGCCTGCGTTGATGGCCTATCGCCAACCTGCGGTCTCGCGCCTGGAGGGCTGAAGAAAGCCGGGGGCAAGATCCGTTCCGCTCGATCTCGGGTTACCCGGCTTGCAGGCAGGGCTGGAACAAACCCAGCCCGCCGTCTGTCACGAGCCCTTGCCATGATACTGAGCGCGATGACCGTTGACAGACTCGGGAAGGTCGGCCCGGGCGCCTTTGACAGCCGGATTTCTATTGCCAGAACCCGCGATGCCCATCGGCGACCTCGTCCTCGATCTCAGCATAGGGACCGCGAGTTTCTACGGTGCGCTGGCCTGCGGCGAAAACGGTCTCGCAGGGAAGATCCAGCGTGAGGTTTTCGGGATTGTCGCCGGTCAGCACGGCAAGGCGCTTCTCGGTCATGCCATAGACCACCGTGCCGATCCCCGCCCAATAGCAGGCCCCCGCGCACATGCAGCAGGGCTCGACCGAGGTATATAGCGTGCATGCTGCAAGAAACTCGGGGCTGTATTCCCGACTCGCCCGACGGGCGACGTTCAGCTCTGCATGGCCGACACCCTTGTCATCCTGGTAGCTGTTTCCGCTACGGATCAGGATCTCGCCATTCGGGCTGACCAATGTGGCGCCAAAGGGATGATTGCCCACATCGCGGCTTTCCTTCGCAAGCCTGATCGTCTCGCGCAGATGCTTCAGATCAATGTCCTTCATGTCGGGCTCCTCTGGTGACTGAACATCTGGTTCACCACATGGACGGTGATTGAAATACTGGAATTAATCGCGCATCGTGCGCCAATCATTAGCGCGCCAGCATGAATCCCGAGCCAATTGCCTGAATTCTCTAAAGAAATATACTCGTTTGTCGAGATAGCGCGAGAACGTTCGATCCGGCGTGCTGCAGACAAGCTCAATATTTCATCATCGGCCCTGAGCCGGCAAATGCGCATCCTGGAGGCAGAGCTTGGGGTGACGCTTTTTACCCGCCAGGTGACAGGTGTGCAGCTGACCGAGAACGGACGCGTTCTGCTGCGTCAGGTCGAGCTCTGGCTTGAGGATCACAACCGCTTGCGCGCCACTCTTGCGAATGCCGAAGGCAACCATGAGCGCGTCATCAGGATCGGCGTCATGGAATGCTTTTCGGGCAACATTCTGGCCGAACTGACCAGCTTTGCCCATCGCAAGGGCCTTGCGGATCGGGTCGAGACGAGAGTTGCGGGAACGGCTGCGCTGCTGCGCGATCTCGAAGAAGCGCGGCTCGACCTTGTGGTGGCTTTCAATGTGCATCACAGCCTGACGACGCGCGTGCTTTTCGACCGCTCATGCCGGGTCGGTCTGGTCTACAGTCCACAGCTGTTTTCGCTGGCGGAGGACGACGTGCCGATCGCGCGCGCCCTGGATTTTCCGATTTGCCTTCCCGACGAAGATCTGTCTCTGCACACGCGGCTTTACGCGGAATTGTTGAAACAGCGTCGTCGGGCGGGCATCTTCGCAACCAGCAATTCGACGTCCTTCATTCGCGAAATGACGGCGCGGGGGGAATGCGTGAGTTTCCTGACCTGGTTCGATGTGCATCGCGAGGTCACCTCCGGACGTCTTTGCCATGTGCCTCTGGCCGAGCGACGCCTCTCAGAAACGCTTTGCGTCTGTGTCTCGGGGGTCCGGACGGTCGGCCCGAACGTCACATCGCTGGCATATGAGTCCGCGCGGCTCATCGACGCTCTCGGCCCGGCGGATCGCCCAGCCTGACGGCACCCGGAAGGACTGCGCGCGCCGATGGATGCCCGGAAATGGCGCGACGGGCACGGCTCAGGGTGTGCGCGGCACTGTGCCTTCGAATTCCAGACCTGCCGACGCATGCGAAGCCGCTCGTGGCTGGAAAAGGCTTTCGTTCTCGACCGCATTGAGAAGGAACAGGTAGGCGAGCGCCGTCGACATTGCCCTGCCCGGAAAGCTCGTTTGAAATCGCGCGGTCATGGCCGCCCGGTCCGAGAAAAGTTCGAACACGCGCCTTTGAACGAATTGAATCAGCTCGGGTTCATCTACGCGAATAAGGAAGGCATAGGGTTCGTATGTCAGGTACTCTGCACCCTTCGATCTTTCGACCTTGCAGCTGCCATTCGAACCGACCCAGCTTTCAAGCTTGCCCAAGATCAATTCGCGGTCGCCAAGATAGACCCGGCGCAGCGAGCTGTCGGAAATGCAGAGCCATTCGATGAGCTCGCCGTGATCGTTCATGGGACAGAAATGATAGTCCGGCCAAGGCGATTGCTCGATCGGGACGCGCAGCGCATTCGGGTCACGCGGAGGAGGAGAATAGGACGTCCGGCAAACTCCGTCCCCGAGCTTTTCCAGCGCGGCTTCACAGGCGGCAGTCGGTTGGGCCGTCAAGTGGCGCAGGTTGCTGTCGCAGGTTGCAACCATGTCACCATCCTTCAAGTCGATCAGCGCCAAGGTTTCGGGCGCGATCCTTGTTATTTCGAGGTCGCTCCTGATCTTGTCGAGTCGCCTCGCCGCCTCAAGAAACCGGGAGAGATCGCTTCGGACCCGCTCAGCCTCGATGGGCCAGTCCGGATCGCCGTGCCCGGAGAGGGCGAGCGCCCGTTCCAGCCGCGCATGCAGAATTGCCGCACGCCATCTCAGGTTGCACCGCTCGATCAATGCACTTTTCTGATCGGGCATCATCGCCTTGAAGAAATCGATCTGGCAGGCCTTCAAGGCCACATCGCGCGCTGTCGAGTTCAGGACAAAACCCAGGGACACACCGCCCACCGCCCGGGATGCCAGGTCGAGAAAGGACACGCCAGAAGCGAATACGATCGGAGAGTAGACACCATCAGTTGATCGCAACTGGTCCGAAAACCTCATCGTCACCGCATCGCAGAGCATGTCGATTTCATGGCTGTTGAACGCGCTGAAGCGGGTTTCGGCCGATACAGGTACAACCTCGACGCGATAGCCGGGGCTTCCCGCGAACAGATCGAAGCACATATCGGCGAGATAGCCGCGAAACGGTCGGTCGCCGAACGGATCGCGGTTCTGGTAGGAAAAGGGCTCGATATCGGTCCGGAACCCGATCCTGACCGTAACCACCTCGGTCGCCGGCTCTTGTGCCCTGGCTTGCGGGATCGGCCAGATCATGGCGAAGATGAGAGCAGAGGCCGCAAGGCTGCGCGGACGGGAAAGACGCGTCCGTTCGGGCAGTTCGCCAAAGACGCCCGCCGCAAGGAACGCCAGCACCATGATGACGAGATGCCCGATCAGATCCATACGGCGGCGACAGGAATCGGCGAAGAACTGGGTCGCAGAAAGACAATCGTTGATCAGATAGGTGCTCCAGTAAAGCGTGTGACAAAGCGACAAAGCGCCGGTCAGGACAGCGCAGAGAAGGCCGAGGAGCAGCCTGTATCGCGAGGAACTGCGCAGATCTGCCGATACCAGAGCAAGCGGAACCAACGCCACCAGAAGGATGGCTTGGGTGGGGTAATAGAGAAGGAAGGGAACCGCGCCCCCCATCAGCAGGCTTGCGAAATATTCGGGGTTCTGAGCGATGAAGAATGCTTTCAGCGCGGCGACACCTGTCAATCCGATCAGCGAAACGGCGATGGCGAGGCAGAGACAGGTCAACAGTTGCGGCACATAGCTTAGCGGTCGTTTGGTGCGTCGCGCCCGAGCCCAATCTCCGTTGTCCCAAAGCACTTGCCGGAGCGAGAAGGCGGCAAGCAGCGGTAGCCAGGTCAGCGAGGCAATCCTGAGGGTCTCGACCAACGCGCTGATCAGCAGACCGAAAAGGTTGGTCTGCTCGACGAATTGTCCAATCGGCTCTTGCAACCCTCGCCACGCGGCAGCGGTGCAAAGAACGAAAACGGCAATCATTGCAAAGAACATTCCCGCTTCGGGGCCGGAACCGGCGGAGTCCGGACGCTCGGTCGAGAGCAACAATTCCCTGAGTGCAGGGTCGGTGTAGCTCGGTTCGGGGGCATGTCTGGTTCTGCCGACGGGCTCGGTATCGGGGCTGTCCAGATCGCGCTCGAGAAAGATCGCAAGGATGCCGACCAGATCGTAGCGCAGCGATTCCGCGCGCTGCATGACGCTGGCGAGATATTCATTGAAGCGCGCCATCCGCGCGGCGATGTTTTCGCCGGTAGCCTCCTCGGGGGTTTCGGCCATGCGCTGCTGGAATTCGTTGAGCAGTTTCTCTGTGTCAGCGACAAATTCGCGCTCACGCTCGCGGACGGCCTGCGAAACCTCGTGACCGGGCCAGCTTCCCCTGGCCCTCTTGGCCCAGGCCACCATGAGTTCGAGTTGCGCCAACAGGGACAAAAGCTCGTCATTGCGCGTTTCCCGCTGGCTCGCCAGACGTTGCGCCCAGGCGTGCCCATCAATCGTCCTGGCCCATTGGTCGCGATACTGCTTCAACCTGCCCGTGAGATGCCCCTTGCCAATGGTCTCGTCTCCCGCACTTGCCCGTTCGAGCGTCACGATAAGGTTGCGCATCGTCTGTTCGAGCCGCACCGGGATTCCGACCGCCTGATAGGCCCGCACTCGCAGCCAACCTTCGGTCAGCTGGACGGGCGGAAGCATTTGCGCAATTCCGGCAAAACCGAATGCGAGCATGAGCGGCCATTGGGGACTGTCGAATTTGAACTTGTCGAGATCAACCTTTATCCCCGTGACTGGGATCATCTGAGCAGACTGCAAAATCAGCCGACCAAAGAATGTCAAAGAGATATAAACGATAAGAATGGCGCCTGCATAAATGAAATAGGCGCGGATCAATGCGCTTCTTCCCCCGATGCTGTTGGGGCTAAGTTCGACAAGTGCGCGCGAGGGAGAATTCACCACTGACCTCACGCGAAATCTTTGCCAGGCAAAAATGGCAACGAAGAAGCAGCCAAATGCAAATGCATAAACGAAGCTGGGAGAAAACTTGACGCCCATCATCGGAACCTGTGCCAGCTCTTCCGAGCGAAGCTGGTGATAGGCCCATAATGACCAAGGAACTCCCGCAGGCCATGGGTCGTCCATGTGGCCTCCGATAATCTTTGAAATACCATTACATGTTGGACGCCGACGCTAGGGTCGGCGTCCGCGCCGACTAGCAGCGTTGAACATTGGGATCGCAAGGCCCCGCGATTGCCGGTTGGGTGGTTGCTGTCGCCGCGCCCAGCAAGGAAGCGGAAACGGCCAGAGATAAAAGTATAATTCGCATGATAATCTCCTAACAAATAAAAACGGATATTATCACGAATTCAGGTGAATTGATATAGATTGACCGGGTTGGAAACTATTGAAAAATAATGAGCCTTTTGGCTGCCTTTAAAGTTACCCGCGAATCGGTGGGGCGAAAGGACGCCAATCGGTTGGGGTGAATAATATTCCTGGCCGGATCTTTGCCGGCTCGGCATTCCTGCATGCGCATGGCGCGCTTGCGCGCCCGAAATTCCAGTCGTCACAAGGGGTGCCCCTCGTGAAAGACCTGTGCGCCATGCACCCACCCTTGCCGAGTTGGCAGGGGCGTCATCCGCAATGCCTCGAACAGAAGGCCAACTGCACAAATTTCGTCCAGTCCCGCCTCTGGCCCAGATTTTCCCCTTGCATCTCAAATTTTCTCTTGAGGAAATCATTTTTCCTCTCAATGATCCCATCAAGGCCAGATCCAAACAGATGGAGATGAAGATGTGCGGCATAGTAGGCCTCTTCCTGAAGAAGGAAGAACTGCGTCCAAAACTGGGGGACCTGCTCACGGACATGCTGATCACCATGACCGACCGCGGGCCCGACAGCGCGGGTATCGCGATCTACGGTGATGACGGCGTTCTCAAGCTGACGGTCCAGTCCGACACACCGAACGAGACCTTCGCCGGGCTGGACGCCGCGCTTTCCGCCGCGCTTGACGGCCCTGTCACCATGCGCGTCATCGACACCCACGCCGTCCTGACCCTGCCCGAAGGGACCGAACCACTTGCCCGCGCCTTCATGGCCGAGAAAGGCATTCGCATCATGGGCGCCGGCCATTCCATGGAAATCTTCAAGGAGGTCGGCCTGCCCAAGGATGTCGCTGCCCGCTTCAAGCTGCAAGCCATGGCAGGCAGTCACGGCATCGGGCACACGCGGATGGCAACGGAAAGCGCGGTGACGACGCTTGGCGCACATCCCTTCTCGACCGGAACGGACCAGTGCCTCGTCCACAATGGCTCGCTTTCGAACCACAACCAGATGCGCCGCATCCTGTCCGAGAAAGGCTTCGCGCCGCAGACCCAGAACGACACCGAGGTCGCCGCCTGCTATATCTCGTCCCGCCTGGCCGAGGGCGCGAACCTGGGCGAGGCACTGGAAGGAACGCTGCAGGATCTGGACGGATTCTTCACCTTCGTCGTCGGCACCAAGAACGGTTTCGGCGTGGTGCGTGACCCGATTGCGTGCAAACCCGCCGTCATGGCCGAGACCGAGGATTATGTGGCCTTCGGCTCGGAATACCGCGCGCTTGCCAACCTGCCGGGCATCGACACTGCCCGCGTCTGGGAGCCCGAGCCCGCCACCGTCTATTTCTGGGAGCGCTGAGATGCAGACCGTCGATCTTGCCACCACGACCCTGCGCGATCTGAATGTCGCACTGCAGGGCCAGTCCGTCAGCAGCAATCAGACGCGATGGGAAGTTCTGAACCCCAAGGGTGCCCATGCCATTGCCGTCGGTCTTGACGCGCCAATTGAAGTCACCGTCAAGGGCTCGACCGGATATTACTGCGCTGGCATGAACAAGCAGGCAACGATCCATGTGACCGGCTCGGCCGGGCCCGGCGTGGCCGAGAACATGATGTCGGGCACCGTGGTAATCGAGGGCGATGCCAGCCAATATGCTGGCGCGACCGGCCATGGCGGATTGCTTGTGGTCAAGGGAAATGCCTCGTCCCGCTGCGGCATCTCGATGAAGGGCATCGATATCGTCGTCTTCGGAAATATCGGCCACATGTCGGCCTTCATGGCCCAATCGGGCAACCTTGTCGTGCTGGGCGATGCTGGCGATGCGCTTGGCGACTCGCTTTACGAAGCGCGGCTGTTCGTGCGCGGTTCGGTCAAGTCGCTGGGCTCTGACTGCGTCGAGAAAGAGATGCGCCCCGAGCATCTGGAAATCCTGCGCGCCCTGCTTGAGCGCTCGGGTGCCGACGCCGATCCTTCGGAGTTCAAGCGCTACGGCTCGGCCCGCCAGCTCTACAACTTCCACGTCGATCACGCCGGAGCCTATTGATGAGGGACATCATGGAATCTACCCCCCAGACCCTGCCGCGCGACAGCTGGACCTTCAGCCCGGAAATCAATGCCGAAATCCGCCGCGCCGCCGATACGGGCATCTATGACATTCGCGGCGGTGGGGCGAAACGCAAGGTGCCCCATTTCGACGACCTGCTGTTTCTTGGCGCTTCGATCAGCCGCTACCCGCTGGAAGGCTATCGCGAGAAATGTGACACTTCGGTGCTGCTCGGCACGCGCTTTGCCAAGAAGCCGATCAAACTGAAGATCCCGATTACCATTGCCGGAATGAGCTTCGGCGCGCTTTCGGGGCCCGCGAAAGAAGCACTGGGTCGTGGCGCGACCTTGGCCGGCACTTCAACAACCACCGGCGATGGTGGCATGACCGATGAAGAGCGCGGCCATTCCGAAAAGCTGGTCTATCAGTATCTGCCCTCGCGCTACGGGATGAACCCCGACGACCTGCGCCGCGCCGATGCGATCGAAATCGTCGTGGGACAGGGTGCCAAACCCGGCGGCGGCGGCATGCTTCTGGGCCAGAAGATCACCGAGCGCGTCGCCAATATGCGCAACCTGCCCGTCGGAATCGATCAGCGTTCGGCTTGCCGCCATCCTGACTGGACCGGGCCGGACGATCTGGAAATCAAGATCCTGGAACTGCGCGAGATCACGAATTGGGAAAAACCTATCTACATCAAGATCGGGGGCGCCCGGCCCTATTACGACACTGCGCTTGCGGTGAAGGCAGGCGCAGATGTGGTCGTGCTGGACGGCATGCAGGGCGGCACGGCTGCGACGCAGGACGTCTTCATCGAAAACGTCGGTCAACCCACGCTTGCCTGTATCCGCCCCGCAGTTAAGGCGCTGCAGGATCTGGGCATGCACCGCAAGGTCCAGCTTGTTGTCTCAGGCGGCATTCGTGGCGGTGCGGATGTGGCCAAGGCGCTGGCACTAGGCGCCGATGCCGTCGCCATTGGAACTGCCGCCCTGATCGCCATCGGCGAGAATGACCCGAAATGGGCGGCGGAATACACCAAGCTAGGGACCACCGCGGATGCCTATGACGACTGGCATGAGGGCAAGGACCCAGCGGGCATCACCACGCAGGACCCTGAACTGATGAAGCGGCTGGATCCGCTTGAGGCGGCCCGGCGGCTGCGCAACTACCTCGCGGTGATGACGCTGGAATGCCAGACCATCGCACGCGCCTGCGGCAAGAGCCATGTGCACAATCTCGAACCCGAGGATCTGTGCGCCCTGACCATCGAGGCGGCCGCAATGGCCGGCGTTCCGCTGACTGGCACCAACTGGATCCCCGGCCAGAACGGATTCTGATCCGAGAATCCGAGGGCGGGGCGATGCATCCCGCCCCGGTTCCTTCTCACGCAACAGGGTACAACCAGATGACTGATCTTGCCGAATTCGCCCGCGCCAAGGGCATCAAGTATTTCATGATCTCATATACCGACCTGTTCGGCGGACAACGCGCCAAGCTCGTGCCCGCCCCGGCAATCGCGGATATGGCCAAGGACGGCGCGGGCTTTGCCGGATTCGCGACCTGGCTCGACCTGACCCCCGCACATCCTGACATGCTGGCCGTGCCCGACCCGTCGTCGGTGATTCAGCTGCCGTGGAAAAGGGATGTCGCATGGGTGGCATCAAACTGCGTCATGTCGGGCAATGGCCCGCTGGAGCAGGCACCACGCAATGTGCTGACCCGCCTGATCGGCGAAGCCGCCGAGATGGGGCTGGAAATCAAGACGGGGGTGGAGCCCGAGTTCTTTCTTTTGACTCCCGAAGGCACCGAGATTTCGGACCCTTCCGACACTGCGGTGAAACCATGTTACGACCAGCAGGCCGTGATGCGCCGCTATGATGTCATCGCTGAGATCTGCGACTACATGCTGGAACTAGGCTGGGAGCCCTACCAGAACGACCACGAGGATGCGAACGGCCAGTTCGAGATGAACTGGAAATATGACGGAGCGCTGGCCACCGCGGACAAGCACAGCTTCTTCAAGTTCATGACCCGTTCGATTGCCGAAAAGCACGGGCTTCGCGCGACGTTCATGCCCAAGCCCATCATGGGGCTGACCGGGAACGGTTGCCACGCCCATATCTCGGTCTGGACCAAGGATGGCAAGAATGCCTTCGCCGACGACAGCAAGGAGTTGAGCCTGTCGGAGGACGGTCGCCATTTCCTGGGCGGAATCATGGCCCATGCCTCGGCGTTGGCCGCGATCACGAACCCGACGGTGAACAGCTACAAGCGCATCAACGCGCCCCGCACCGTTTCGGGGGCAACCTGGGCTCCGAATACGGTGACCTGGACGGGCAACAACCGCACCCACATGGTCCGCGTCCCCGGCCCGGGACGGTTCGAACTGCGCCTGCCTGACGGCGCGGTGAACCCCTACCTGCTTCAGGCGGTCATCATCGCGGCCGGTCTGCGGGGGCTCAGAAGCAAGGCCGACCCCGGTCGTCGCTGGGATATAGACATGTATGCCGAAGGCCATACCGTCACCGATGCACCCAAGCTGCCCCTGAACCTGCTGGATGCAATCCGCGCCTATGATGAGGACGAGGGGTTGAAGTCGGCCATGGGCGAGGCGTTCTCGGCAGCTTATGTGAAGCTCAAGACCCAGGAGTGGAACGCCTATTCCGCCCATCTGTCGCAGTGGGAACGGGACAACACCCTGGACATCTGATCCAAACCCCACCGGAAAACTGGTTCAACCGGTTCACTCTTTTGGTTCATCTCTCTTGCAAGACAGGCCCCCGTCGTTCAGGATCGACCTGCCCGGCAGCCAGGAACGCGACGTGAGCCTATTGCAGCCCCAGAACCGCGGCCCGTTTCTTGAGGCCGCGGATTATGAAATTCCCGATGCCGGTCCGGCCGTGCAGTTGGTGACCGAAGCGCTAGGCGCGCGCATTGCATCGGGTGACTATCCGCCGGGCAGCCGCCTGCCCTCGGAACGCCAGTTGGCAAGCAGCCTTCGCGTTGCCCGTAACACCCTGCGCGAAGCGCTGGACATCCTGGTCCGCAAGGGCCTGATCAGCCGCCGGGCGGGAGCGGGGTCCTACGTCTCCGAACCGGGCGAGTGGGACGAGGCCGCGCCGGTCATTGCAGCCACCGGGCCGCTGCACCTGCAGGTGGTCCGCGGTATTCTAGAGCCCGAGATGATCCGGCTTGCCATCATCAACATCCCTCCGCTTGGGATCGACCGTCTGAACGGTGTTCTTGCCCGGATGCAGGCCACCAACGAACCCGCCCGCTTTGCCCGGATGGAAGACGAATTCCGCCTGATCCTTGCTGAGGGGACGGGCAATCCGCTTCTGCTGGCCTGCTTGAACCTGGTGATCAAGGCGGGCCGGCAGCGCCATCGGGACGGGCTGCAACGCCGACGTCTCACGCCCGATAACATTCAGCGCCTGCGCACAGGTTACGCAGCACTGGCCGACGCAGTGTCGGAACGGGACATCCCGCGCGCGCTGGAGCTCGTACAGCAATCCTTGCTCGAGGAGCAGGACCTGCTCATGCAGGAGGGATGATTGTCCGCTGCGTCCAGAGGAGGCCCAGACTGGCCAACTCTGCCAGCAGCAGCTCTTCGTGCCGCTCCAACCAGTCGAGAACCGAAAGGAAGGCCTGAATGCGCGCCTTGCCCTTTTCGATCCGAACCACCGGCCAGCGCCCGATCAAGGCATGATCGATGCCGAACAAGGCTTCTCCGTACCACCGCGCCGGCCCGAACGCCTGCATCATCTGTCCGCCGCGTTTCATCGCGCCCAGGACCGACATGGAATCGGTTCGACCGCAAATTTCCACCGCGGCCTGCCACAGATCCAGAACCGAGGCATATTCCCAGCTGACCGCTGACCAATGCCCGGGAAAGCGATCGGCATAGGCGGCATGAAAGGCCGATGGGCGGCGAAAGAAGAACGCCGTTCCCTCAAGCTTCGGATCGTCGAAATCCGGAAACTGAAAGATGAAATTTTCCATGAAGTCCGGCGAGGTGCGGCCGACCATCCGCTGGTAATTGTCACCCGTGCAGGAAAGGATAGGGCCTCTGAACCCGGCATCGAAGGCGGCCTCGGTCAGGGCATGCACCATATGCGGTTCGGACGAGCACCAGCAGATCACTTGCGGGTCGGCTTTCAGCATCGCGCCGACAATGGCCCTGGCATCGCGTTCGGCAGGATCGTAGCTGATTTCACTTACCACTTTCCTGCCCTTCGCGGCGAAGGCCGCGCGATAGGTCGCCAGCGAAGGTCGCCCCATCATGTCATCCTGGCTGCACAGGGCGACCCGGCGCAGGTCCGGTCGCTGCTCGGCGAGCCATTCCACCCCCGTCACGACGAAAAGTGGGTGAATCTCGGCAGGGGCAATCAGGCTGGGTGTTTGCGGTGACAAGTCGAACGGCAAGAGTGTCGTCGTCAACACCCGTCGCGCCATCAGCCAGGGCAAGGCCGGGGCAAGGCTGTCTCCGCCGAGTCCCAAGAGCAGGCAGACCCCGTGATCCTCGACCAGTTCCCGGGCAGCCACGCGTGTCTCCTCGGCCGATATGGCGGCATCTCGGGCAATGATCGCGACCGGCCTTCGTCTGCCCAGGACAGGCAACCCGCCTTGCCCGTTCACCCAATCCGTCCAGATCTGACAGCCTTCAAGGCCCGGCCGCCCCCAGGGCGCGGACGGCCCGGTGAGCGGTGCCAGAAAACCGATTCGTACCGTCTCCTGCCCGCGCAGCATGCTGCGTGGCATATTTCCGGTCATTGCCAGGCGCTGTGCCAGAGAAGTGGTCATAATCCGAGCCTACCGCGCGTCCTGTCGCCTGTCGAAGGGTGAACGGCAGAGATTATTCATTCACAGGAAGAAAAATTATTGACTGACAGGCGATCTGGTCTCCCAATTGGATCATACCAAATGGATCAAACATAGATTTCGGTCCAAACCAAAACAGACAGGGATTCCAGATGACTCAGCGTGTCGCCGTGATCGGCGCCGGGCCTTCCGGTCTTGCGCAACTCCGAGCCTTCCAATCCGCCGCACGGAAAGGCGCTTCCATCCCCGAAGTGGTCTGCTTCGAAAAACAGTCAAACTGGGGTGGGCTTTGGAATTACACATGGCGCACGGGGACCGACGAGCACGGCGAGCCGGTTCATGGCTCGATGTATCGCTATCTCTGGGCCAATGGTCCGAAGGAGGGGCTGGAGTTCGCCGATTATTCCTTCGAGGAACATTTCGGCCGCCAGATCGCCTCATATCCACCCCGCGCCGTGATGTTCGATTATATCGAGGGCCGTGTGAAAAGGGCTGGGGTGCGCGACTGGATCCGCTTCTCGACCGTGGTGCGTTGGGTCGAGTTCAACCCCGAGTCCGAGGACTTCACCATCACCGTCCACGACATGGAGCAGGACCATGTCTACAAGGAGCGCTTCGATCACGTGATCGTCGCCTCAGGGCATTTCTCAAGCCCGAACGTGCCCGAATATCCCGGCTTCGACCAGTTCTACGGCCGGATAGTCCACGCCCATGACTTCCGCGACGCCCGCGAGTTCGAAGGCCAGGATGTGCTGGTCGTCGGCTCCTCCTATTCGGCCGAGGATGTCGGCTCACAATGCTGGAAATACGGCGCGAAGACCGTCACGTCGTGCTATCGATCTGCGCCCATGGGGTTCAACTGGCCGGACAACTGGGAAGAAAAGCCCGCGCTGGTCAAGGTCGAGGGCAAGACCGCCTTCTTCAAGGACGGGACCTCGAAACATGTCGACGCGATCATCCTGTGCACGGGCTACCGGCACTATTTCCCCTTCCTGCCCGACGACCTGCGGCTGAAGACGGCGAACCGGCTGGCGACGGCCGACCTGTACAAGGGCGTGGCCTATGTCCACAACCCGCAGCTCTTCTACCTTGGCATGCAGGACCAGTGGTTCACCTTCAACATGTTCGACGCCCAGGCCTGGTACGTCCGCGACATCATCCTGGGCAGGATCACCATGCCGGGTGACAAGCAGACCCTGATGGCCGATGTCGCCGCCCGCGAGACACGCGAGGAAGCCGAGGACGGGACGAAATACGCGATCCTCTACCAGGGCGATTACGTCAAGGAATTGATCGCCGAAACCGACTATCCCGATTTCGACGTCGATGGCGCCTGCGAGGCATTCTTCGAATGGAAGCACCACAAGGCCGAGGACATCATGGCCTTCCGCAACCATTCCTATCGCTCGGTGATGACCGGGACCATCGCCCCGCCGCATCACACGCCATGGAAAGATGCGCTGGACGATTCCATGGAAGCCTATCTGCGCAACTGAGCCATCGACGGCGCGGAAAGGCTCCGCGCCGCCCCTCAAAGAAGGGACAGATGCCGTGAACAGCATCACCTACCCCCGCCTGTTTCGACCAGGACCGGCAAGCCCCGGCGGGCTGCGCCGCCTTGACGGACCCGCGCGCGGCACGGCCCGCGAACGGCATGTCGTGGCGGGTGGCGGCGCCCTGATGCTCGCCCTGGCCGAGGGCGACCGTTTCAGCATCATCAATGCCGAGGGCGGGCAGCGCGCCGAGCTGGTCCTATCCGACCTGCAGGGCCGCATCCTGTCGCTTGGCGCGGCGCTTTCCGAACCGCATGGCCTGCGCCGCAGCCTTTCCTCGGATGAACCCACCCTTGCGCGGCTGGCACGCAGCATCGCGGCGCGCGGCATAGATCTTTCCGCCCCCTGCGCCGTCACGCTGTTCGGCGCGGACAGCCCCGCAGGGGACAGCGCCGAATTCACCGCCCCCGGCGCGGGTTGGCTGGTCGTCGCCGCCCCCGCCCTGCCGATGCATCCGGAAAGCGGCGAGACCGCAAGCCCCCTCACGCTGCTGATCGAGCGTGCGGACCCTGAGGGCAAGGTGGGCCACGATCTGCCCGATCCGCTGGCCGATCCGATCCTTGACCTGCGGGTGAAATCCGCGACCGCCGAGGGCTATCTCGTGCGCGCGGGCGAATATGTGCAGATCCTCGACGTGGACGGGCGTCAATGCACCGATTTCCAGTGCTTCGACGCCCGCAAGCTGGATCACGGTATCCAGAATCCGCTGGATGTGACCACGACGCGAACGGTCCTTGGGCACAGCTACCCGATGCCGGGGCTGCATTCGAAATATTTCGACCAGGACATGACGCCGCTGATCGAGGTCGTTCAGGATACCTGCGGCCGGCATGACGCCTTCGCCATGGCCTGCTCGGCCAAGTATTACGACGATATCGGCTATCCTGGCCATGCCAATTGCTCGGACAATTTCAACGCGGCGCTGGAGGGTTTCGGGGTCGCGCCGCGCAAGGGATGGATGGCCGCGAATTTCTTCTTCAACACCTGGATCGATGCCCATGGCTTGCTGATGACGGACGAGCCTTGGTCCCGGCCCGGCGATTACGTGCTGCTGCGGGCGCTGACCGATATCGTCTGCGTCTCGTCGGCCTGCCCAGATGACACCACCGCCGCGAATGGCTGGCACCTTTCGGACATCCATGTCCGCAGCTATGCCGCCACCGAGCGTTTCCAGCGCGCCGTCGCCTGGCGCCCCATGCCGGATAGCGAACCCATCATGACCCGCCAGACCACGTTCCACGACCAGTTCGCCGCGATCACGCGGGAATTCATCGACTACAAGGGGTTCTGGCTGCCCAACACCTTCCCCAATTCCTCTCCCGAAGAAGAATATCGCGCCTGCCGCGAGGGCGTGGCGATGATGGACCTTTCGGCGCTGCGCAAGTTCGAGGTCACCGGCCCCGACAGCGAGGCTCTGCTGCAATGGGTGCTGACACGAGACGTCACGAAGCTGGGCGCGGGTCAGGTCGTCTACTCCGCGATGTGCTACCCGCATGGCGGGATGATCGACGACGGCACGCTGTTCCGCATGGGGCCGGACCGCTTCCGCTGGATCGGCGGCAGCGATTTCGGCGGGGATTGGATGCGCGAACAGGCCGCCGAGCTGGGTCTGAACGTGATGATCCGCGCCTCGACCGACCAGCTTCACAATCTGGCGGTCCAGGGACCGCTAAGCCGCAAGGTGATGGACAAGGCGGTCTGGACCGCGCCGCATCAGACCGCGATCACGGAACTGGGCTGGTTCCGCTGGACGCCGGGCCGCATCGGCGGCCCCGAAGGTGCGCCCGTGGTGGTCTCGCGCACAGGCTATACGGGCGAGCTGGGCTACGAGATCTTCTGCCATCCCAAGGACGGCGCGGCGGTCTTTTCGGCAATCCATGAGGCCGGGGCATCCCGCGGCATCCGGCCGATGGGACTTGCCGCGCTGGATCTTCTGCGGATCGAAGCGGGGCTGATCTTTGCCGATTACGAGTTCAGCGACCAGACCGACCCGTTCGAGGCCGGGATCGGCTTTACCGTGCCGCTGAAATCCAAGACCGACGATTTCATCGGGCGCGATGCCTTGCTGCGGCGCAAGGAACATCCACGCTGGAAGCTCGTGGGGCTTGAAATCGACAGCCGTATTCCTGCGCATCACGGAGATAGCCTGCATGTCGGTCGCGCGCAGGTGGGCGAGATCACCTCGGCCATGTGGTCGCCGCTGCTTGGCCGACAGATCGCACTGGCGAGGGTCGACGTGACCCATGCCGCCGAGGGCAGCGAGATCGAGATCGGCAAACTTGACGGGCAGCAGAAACGCCTGCCCGCCCGCATCACCGCCTTTCCCCATTACGACCCGAAAAAGGAAAGGCCGCGACTGGGCTGAAAACAAATCTCTGGGCGGGCCGATGCGACCCTGGGGTCCTGTCCTCGGTTGGCGCGAACGGCCCGAATTGCCCCAGTGACGACAACGACAGATTGGGAGAACTTAGACATGACGAATTCCTGGCGCTTCTCGACGCTATCCGACCGGCATCGCGCGCTTGGCTCGGACCTTGAGGACTGGAGCGGTATGGGCACCGCATGGTCCTATGCCAAAAGCGACCCCGATGCCGAATACATGGCGATCCGCACCAAGGCGGGGCTGATGGATGTCTCGGGCCTCAAGAAGGTGCATCTGAGCGGTCCCGCCGCAAGCCATGTGATCGAACGCGCGACCACGCGCAACATCGAAAAGCTGATGCCCGGCCGCTCGGTCTATGCCACCATGCTCAACGATGGCGGCAAGTTCATCGACGATTGCGTGATCTACCGCACCGGCCCCAACGCCTTCATGGTCGTCCACGGCTCGGGGCAAGGGCACGAGCAGCTGAGCATGGCGGCCTCGGGGCGCGACGTGTCGCTGCGTTTCGATGACAACCTGCACGACCTGTCGCTGCAAGGACCGCTGGCCGTCGACTACCTCCAAAAGCATGTCCCCGGCATTCGTGACCTGCCTTATTTCGCGCATCTGCAGACCTCGATCTTCGGCAAGCCGGCGATGATCTCGCGCACCGGCTATACCGGTGAGCGCGGCTACGAGCTTTTCGTTCGCGGTCAGGACGCGCCGATGATCTGGGACCGCATTCTTGAGGAAGGCGCCGAGACGGGCATCATCCCCTGCCGGTTCACCACCCTCGATATGCTGCGCACGGAAAGCTACCTGCTGTTCTTCCCTTATGACAATTCCGAGATGTACCCGTTCGAAAATGACCCCTGCGGCGACACGCTGTGGGAATTGGGTCTCGACTTCACGGTGTCGCCGGGCAAGACCGGCTTTCGGGGCGCGGATGAACATTACCGCCTGAAAGGCAAGGAACGTTTCAAGATCTGGGGCCTGAAGCTTGAGGGCGACAAGGTTCCGGGGAACGGGGCACCTGTCTATCGCGACGGCCAGAAAGTGGGCGTCGTGACCCAGGCGATGCATTCGCCGCTCAACAATTGGACTGTCGCGATCGCGCGCCTGCCGGTCGATTGCGCGATTGTCGGAACCAGGCTTAGCGTGAACTGCGCCACCCATGGCGAGATCGCGGCCACCACGTCTGCCATGCCCTTCTTCGACCCCGAGAAGAAGCGCCGCACCGCCAAGGGCTGAGGCCCCCGGGCCGGGGTTTGCACCGCCCCGGCCCAAGTCACCACCCAGCCCGAGAAGACATGATGACGATTTCTGTTCCTGACACCGTCTTTGCAAGCCGCCCGCGCCATGCACCACTTCAGGCGCGGCCCTGTGCAAGCGCGCTCATGATCGCGGATGAAGCTGGCAGCGCGGCTTTGTTGTCGCTGGCCAAGCTCGCGCCCGAACTGATGCCTCGATCAACCATCCTCATTTGCTCGGGCAGCGATGCCACGGCTGCGATCCGCGACTTGCAGCCCGCAAGGCTGGTCGAGATCGGGGCAAGAACCGAGTTGCCCGCCGCCCTTCGCGGCCTCCTTGCCGAGGCCCGGATGGGCCTGCAGGCCTATATCGCGGGCGCCGAGGATCTGATCGACCAGGCGGTCGCAGTGCTCCAGACTGCGGGCCTGCCGCCGGGCGCGATACAGACCGAGCGTCGCGGCAGCCCGGCTCGGCGCATGCAGTGCGTGCACTGCAAGGCCATTACCGAGGGGGTCACCAGCGATCCCTATTGCTGCCCCGGCTGCAGCCGATCGCTTTACGTTCGCGATCACTTCTCACGGCGACTGGGGGCTTATCAGGGCGTCTGCGTGGATGCCGAGACACCCGGGATCGTGCCCGAAGCCCAGGAGATCAGCCAATGACGCAGGTTCTGAGACTGACCCAAAAGCAACCCGTTTCGCCCAGGATCACCCGCTTTCGCTTTGAGCATCCCGAAGGACGGTCGCTGCCCGTCTTTTCCGGGGGCGCACATGTCATGGTCACCATGCGGGATGGCGAGGTGCTGCGCCGCAACGCCTATTCGCTGATCTCGGACCCGCAGGACAGTTCGGGCTACGAGATCGCCGTCCAGCGCGAAGATCAGGGCCGCGGCGGGTCGAACTTTCTGCATGAAAAGGCGCAGCCCGGCATGATGCTGCAGATCGGCGCGCCTGTGAACCTGTTCGGCCTGAACCTGACGGCGCGCAAGCACCTCATGATCGCGGGCGGGGTGGGCATCACGCCATTCCTTTCCCAGCTGCACGAGGTGGTCCGCCTGCATGCCCCGTTCGAGCTGCACCTGGCCATTCGAAGCCGCAACGAACTGCCTGCGCTGGCAATTCCGGATGCGGCGCAGGTCCATGTCAGCGACGAAGGCTCGCGAATGAATTTGACCGAGATCCTTTCCACCCAGCCGCTTGGCACCCATCTTTACGTCTGCGGTTCGGCTCGGATGATCGAAGGCGTTCTGACCGAAGCCAGCGCTCTCGGCTGGCCCAAGGATGCGCTGCATAGCGAGGAGTTCCTCGCCCCCGCGCCGGGTGTCCCCTTCGAGGTGAATTGCGCGCGCAGCGACAAGACCCTGACGGTCGGCGCGCATCAAAGCCTGCTCGAAGCGCTTGAGGCCGCGGGAATCGACACCCCCTGGCTTTGCCGCGGCGGCGCATGCGGACAGTGCGAAACCGATATTCTGGCTTGCGACGGAGAGATCGAGCATCACGACCACTGGCTCGATCCGGCCGAGCATTGCTCGAAGATCATGCCCTGCGTCTCGCGTTTTCGCGGCGCGCTTCTGACCATCGACCGATAAGAGGGCGCGTATGACCATCAGCTTCAACAAGGAAACGTTCCGCGGCGATTACAGTTTTCACAATTCGCCCGCCGCGATCCGTCGCTTCCCGTTTCCGTTCGACCGCGACGAATACATGTACTCGGTGAACATGGAGCCGCATCGCGCGACAGGGCCCGATGACAGCGTGTTCAAGCGCCGCTTCGACGTCGACGAACACTACCTGTCCGAGATGGAGGATCGCGCGATCACGCTGGCGCGCGATCCGGCACGCTGCCAGTCCCTGCCCCATATGCGCCTTGCCGGGTGGGATCTTCTCGAACTGATCATGACCTGCAAGGCCCAAGATTATCCCGACCTTTTCCAGCTGACGCGTGACGGCGAACGCTGGCGTTGGGTGAACCGCCCGATGGGGCTCGACGACAGCTTCACCTTCCTTGACGACTCGACCCTGCCCTTCGGCCCGATGGAATACATCACCCGCCAGACCCAGGGAGATTTTGCCGTCCTCGACCAGAGGGAGGGAAATCTCTGGATGGATGCCGGCATGGTCACCAGCCAGGCCGACTGGAGCCTTGACTTCGATATCGGGATGAACTTCTTCGAATGGCACGCCCCGGTGCCCCGCGCGGCTGAAATGGGCATCTTTCAACGTGCGCTGAAATTCCTCCTGAACGTCCAGCAAGACAGCCCCGCCCGCAGACTCAACTGGACGATGACGGTCAATCCGCGTCTCGACACCTCGCCCGAGACCTATCCCGAATGGGGGCCGGAAAAACGCAGCGTGACTGCCGAGAATGTGGGTGGACGGCAATATCTCAGGGTCGAGCTGCAAAGCTTCTGGCGGTTACCGCGCTCAAATGCGCTTGCATTTCCGATCCGCTGTTACCTGTGTTCACTGGAAGATATCGTGACCATTCCGAAGTGGGGTCGAAGGCTGCATCGGGTGATCCGGGATCTACCCGAGGATCTGGCCAGCTATAAGGGATTCGTCGTCAACCGCCCGCTGATCGTCGACTATCTTTCGCAATTCGATGACGGTCAGCCGACCTCGCCCGGAATCTATCCCGACTGATCCCGGCCCCGACGATGGCGCAAGGCCTGCCGTTCACGCATGGGCGGCAAGCCAAAGCGTGCGGAATACACCCGCGAGAAATGCGCGGCACTGGTGAAGCCCGTAACAAGCGCGATGTCCAGCATCGCAAGGCTGGACTGACCGACAAGCTCTCGCGCCTTCCCAAGCCTCAAATCGCGGTAGTAATCCATCATCGAGGCGCCCAGCTCGGCCTGGAAAAGGCGCTGCAATTGCCGCGCGCTGCAGCCGATCTGTCCGGCGATCTGGTCGGGTGAAAGCGGATCTGCCAGATGTCCGAACATCAGCTCGACGGCCTGGATCAGCGCGGGATGCCGAATTTCGAGCCGTTCTGCAGTCGGGGAAAGCTGCGGCTCATCCGCCATGCGGGGGCTTTTGTGAATGAACCACTCGGCAACCTGTCGTGCGAAGCTCGCATCGTGATCGCGTGCGATCAATGCGCACATCATGTCAAGCGCCGCGATCCCGCCAGCGCATGTCAGCCGGTCGCGGTCCATCACGTAAAGCGCGCGTTCGATCAGCAGGTCGGGCATCAGCTCTGCAAGGGCATCGATATGAGCCCAGTGCAGGGTGAAGCGCCTGCCCTCCATCATGCCCAGCCGCGCGAGAATGGCCGCCCCGCCCGAAATGCCGCCAAGTGGCACCTTGCGCACCGACAACGCGCGCAATCCGCGTGCCACTCCTGTATCGCGCGAGAGCATCGGATTGCCGCCCGCAACCACCAGCGCAAGATCAAGGGCACCGACCTCATCCATCGGCGCGGTCTGAAACCCGCCGCCTGATGTCGACGCCGCAAATCCGCCCGCGATCGAGTAGTAGCTGGGCCTGTACAGTTCGCGCCCTGCGAGGTGGTTGGCGGCCCGCAATGGTTCGACCGCCGCTGTCAGCGACATAAGCGAATAGTCGGGCGTCAGAACGAAGCCGATGCGGAAGGGGTTGGGCGCCGGAGCCATTTCTAAACAATTTTTACTCTCACGAACATTATTGACGTCGATGTCCTGGAAAAGCAAGAAACTGTCAGTGACAGGCAAATGCGGCCGAAGGCGCGGGGCTATCATATACCCAAGGACAAGAATCAGGGACGGAAGATCCGTGCGATATTCAGGTTTCAGGGTAATCAAGGAGGCGCTGACCGGCCACAAGGGCTGGAAGCCGATCTGGCGCAATCCCGATCCGCAGCCCGCCTATGATTACATCATCGTCGGCGGCGGCGGACATGGGCTCGCGACGGCCTATTACCTGGCGAATTCGTTCAGGCAATCCCGCATCGCCGTTCTCGAGAAAGGCTGGCTCGGCTCGGGCAATATCGGTCGGAACACGACGATCATCCGTTCGAACTACATGCTGCCGGGCAATGAGCCCTTTTATGAGTTCTCGATGAAGCTCTGGGAAGGTCTGGAACAGGAATTCAACTTCAATGCGATGGTCAGCCAGCGAGGCATCCTGAACCTGATCCATAGCGACGGTCAGCGCGACGCCTATCGTCGTCGTGGCAATGCGATGCTGCTGGCAGGGGCCGATGCCGAACTGCTGGATCAGGATGGGGTGCGCGCGATGTATCCTTGGCTGAACTTCGACAATGCGCGCTTCCCGATCAAGGGCGGGCTTCTGCAGCGCCGCGCCGGAACCGCACGCCATGACGGCGTAGCATGGGGCTATGCACGCGGCGCGGATCTGGCCGGAGTCGACTTGATCCAGAATTGCGAGGTTACAGGTTTTCAGATCGAGAACGGCCGCGTCCGCGGGGTCGAGACATCGCGCGGCACGATCATGGCGGGCAAAGTGGGCGTCGCGGTTGCCGGTTCGTCAGGACGGGTGATGGGGTTGGCCGGGATGCGCCTGCCGATCGAAAGCCACGTCCTGCAGGCCTTCGTGTCCGAAGGGCTGAAACCGGTGATCGACGGCGTCATCACCTTTGGCGCGGGGCATTTCTACGTCAGCCAATCCGACAAGGGCGGTCTCGTCTTCGGCGGCGATATAGACGGCTACAATTCCTACGCGCAGCGCGGCAACATGGCGGTGATCGAGGACGTGGCCCAGGGTGGCATGGCCCTGATGCCGATGATCGGCCGGGCACGTCTGCTGCGAGCTTGGGGCGGGATCATGGACATGTCGATGGACGGCACCCCGATCATCGACCGAACCCCGGTCGAGGGACTCTATCTGAACGCGGGATGGTGCTACGGCGGCTTCAAGGCGACGCCCGCCTCGGGCTATGCCTTCGCCCATCTCATGGCTACCGATACGCCCCACGAAACCGCGCGGTTCATGCGCCTCGACCGTTTCGAGCGCGGCTATCCCATCGACGAAAAAGGCATGGGCGCCACGCCCAATCTGCATTGAGGCCCGGAGCAAAACCGTCATGCTGATCCCCCACCCCCTTCTCGGCCTTCGCGATTCCTCGGAATTCACCTATCTCGGCGATGCCAAGCTTCTGGATCGTCCCGATGGCATGGCCCCGGACGCTGCCGCGCGATTTCATGAATATGTCCACCTGCGCGACAATCCAGCCGGCATCCACCGCGAACTGTGGTTTCACGAACAGGGCGACCGTTCTTGGCTGGTCGTCACCCGCAATACCCTGACGCATGAGATCCTGGGCGCTGAACTGGCCCGAGACGCACGGAAGGGGGGTGCCGCATGACGCGTTTGTCCGGTGGCCTGATCGATCGCGGCCGCAAACTCAACTTCACCTTTGACGGCAGGACCTATACCGGCCATGCCGGCGACACTCTGGCCTCGGCGCTGCTGGCCAATGACGTGCGATTGATGGCGCGCAGCTTCAAGTATCATCGCCCGCGCGGCGTGTTCTCGGCAGGTTCGGAAGAACCCAGCGCGCTCGTGACGCTCAATTCCGCCGCCCGGCGGGAGCCGAACTCCCGCGCCACTGTGGTTGAGCTTTTCGACGGGCTTGAGGCGCACAGCCAGAACCGCGTGGGTTCGCTGGGCTTCGACCTGATGGCCGTCAACGACCTGATGTCGCCGTTTTTCGCGGCAGGCTTCTATTACAAGACCTTCATGTGGCCCCGCGCCTTCTGGGAAAAGCTGTACGAACCCGCGATCCGGCGTGCCGCCGGCCTGGGCGCGCTGTCGTGCGAGCCCGATCCCGACAGCTATGACGCTGGTTTCCTGCATTGCGACTTGCTCGTGATCGGTGGTGGCGCGGCGGGACTGGCGGCGGCCTTGACGGCCGCGCGGAGCGGTGCGCAGGTCATCCTGGCCGACGAGGATTTCCGCCTTGGTGGTCGCCTGCTGGCCGAAAGCGCCCCGCTTGATCGCCCGGCATCGGAGTGGATCGCAGGGCTTGAGGCCGAGTTCGAGAGCCTTCCGAACCTCCGCATCCTGCGCCGCACCACCGTCTGGGGCGCCTTCGACCATGGCATCTACGGTGCGGTCGAGCGCGTTTCGGAAAATCTCGCGGATCCCGCCAAGCGGGTCCGCCAGACACTGTGGCGGATCACGGCCAAGCGCGCGATCCTTGCTACGGGCGCAACCGAACGGCATATCCCCTTCGCCAATAACGACCGGCCCGGTATCATGCTTTCGGGCGCGATGCGGGCCTATGCCAATCGCTGGGCCGCCTGCCCCGCGAAACGAGTCGCGATTTTCACGAATAGCGAGGATGGCCACCGGACCGCCCGCGACCTGATCGCCAAGGGAATCGAGATTGCCGCCGTGATCGACACGCGGCCGGATTCCGCTTCACGCGACTACCGGGTCATCACCGCGGGCAAGGTCACCGACAGCAAGGGGCGCCTTGGCCTTACCCGTATCGCGGTCGAGGCAGATGGCCGGACGGAGTGGCTGGAATGCGGCGCGCTCGGTATCGCAGGCGGCTGGAACCCGAACATCCAGATTGCCTCGCACCATCGCGGCCGGCCGGTCTGGAACGAGACGGTGCAGGCCTTCGTCGCCGGTGAAGGCGGCCCTGCGGGCCTGATCCCGGCGGGCGCTGCGGCGGGCATGGGCTCGGCTGCGCAGGCGCTGAATTCTGGGGCGGCAGCAGCCGTCACCGCGCTGGACGAGATCGGGATAAAGGCCCATCTGCCCGACCTGCCCGAGACAGAGGACTCTGCCGCGAACCTGCGTCCCTTCTGGCACGTGCCGGGGAACTCCCGCGCATGGGTCGATTTCCAGAACGACGTGACGGTCAAGGACATCAAGCTGGCGCATCAGGAAAACATGCGGCCTGTCGAACATCTCAAGCGGTGGACCACGCTTGGCATGGCGACGGATCAGGGCAAGACCGCGAATGTCACGGCCATGGCCATAATGTCGGAACTGACCGGCCAGTCGATCCAGGCGACCGGCACGACGGTCTTCCGCCCGCCCTATACGCCGGTTTCGCTTTCGGTTCTGGGCGGCGGCGATACCGGGCCGCATTTCCGCCCGCGCCGGCTGACCCCCAGCCATGAATGGGCCAAGGCGCAGGGCGCGGCCTTCATCGAGGTAGGGCAATGGATGCGCGCGCAATATTTCCCCCTTTCGGGCGAGACGAGCTGGCGCGAAACCGTTGACCGCGAAGTGCTCGCCACCCGCAAGGGCGTCGGCATCTGCGACGTGACCACCTTGGGCAAGATCGACGTACAGGGCGCGGATGCGGCGGAATTTCTCGACCGGGTCTATGCCAATGCGATGAAAAGCCTGAAAACGGGGATGGTCCGCTATGGCCTGATGCTGCGCGAGGACGGTTTCGCCTGGGATGACGGCACATGCGCCCGACTGGGTGAAACGCATTACGTCGTCACGACCACGACCGCAAACGCGGGCACGGTCTATCGCCATATGGAGTTCTGTCGCCAATGCCTCTGGCCCGAACTCGACGTGCAACTGATCTCGACAACGGATGCCTGGGCGCAGTTATCGGTCGCGGGACCGAATGCCCGCAAGCTGCTCGCGCGCGTGGTGGACGGGTTTGACCTCTCGAATGAGGCCTTTCCCTTCATGGCCTGCGCCAGTCTCACAGTCTGCGGCGGACTTCGGGCGCGGCTCTTCCGGATCTCCTTCTCGGGCGAGCTGGCCTATGAAGTCGCCGTCCCGGCCCGCTATGGCAATGCGCTGATCGCGCGGCTGGTGCAGGTCGGCGCGGATCTTGGCGCCACCCCCTATGGGACCGAGGCACTTGGCGTCTTGCGCATCGAAAAGGGTCATGCGGCGGGGAATGAACTGAACGGCCAGAGCACCGCGCAGATGCTGGGCATGGGCCGGATGATCTCGGGCAAGAAGGATTCCATCGGCGCGGTGATGTCGCGCCGCGAGGGGCTTCGGGCCGAGGCCCGCGTCCTGGTCGGCCTAGAGCCAGTCGATCCCGCCGAGCCCGTCGTCGCGGGCTCGCATCTCTTTTCCGAAGGCAGCGCCCAGAACACCTGGACGGATCAAGGCTGGATCACCTCGGCCTGTCATTCGCCTCATGTGGGAAGCGCGATTGGCCTTGCCTTCCTTGAAAATGGCGAGTCACGACAGGGTGAAGTGATCGTCGCGGCCAATCCGCTGCAGGGGCAAAGCGTGCGCATGCGCGTCGTCTCGCCTCATTTCGTAGATCCCGAAGGAGAACGTGTGCGTGACTGATCTCGCCCCCATCTGCGCTCTTGGATCGGCAAAGGCGGCGATGCACCGCATCGGCTCGCTTTCGATCCGCGAGGACGCGACGCTCGGCCTTGCCTCGTTGGCGCTGCGGCAGGACGCATCGCCCCCGCAGCTGGGTCTCGAATTGCCCGGCCCGGGTGGCTGGACCGAAAGCGAGGGCGTCGCGGCCTTCTGGACTGGCCCCGAGCAATGGATGATCGAATATCCCGGCCGTGCTGCCGAGGATGTCGCGTCCCTGCTGGCCGCCCGCGCGCCGGGATGTTCGGTGACCGAACAGACAGACGGCTTCGTGGCCTTCGAGATCGAGGGGCCGGCCCGCAGTCTGGTTGCGCTGACGGAAAAGCTGGTCAATATCGATCCCCGGCGCTTCGCCCCGGGCGCTGCAACCCGCACCGGCTTTCATCACATGAGCGTCTACGTCATCCGCCGCGCCGAGACCCGCATGGCGATCCTCGGCATGCGCTCCGCCGCGGGCTCTCTCTGGCACGGGCTGACCGAGGCGGCCGAACGGCTGGAGGAAGTGGCGTGACCCTGGACCAGATCGGGACGGCAGAACTGATTGATGGCAAGGCCTTTGCGGCTCGGATTCGGGGCGATGTCGCGTCGGGCGTGGCGCGTCTGAAGGGGCAGGGGATCGTGCCGGGCCTTGCCGTGGTGCTTGTGGGCGAGGACCCGGCCTCGGAGGTCTATGTCCGGAACAAGGGCATCCAGACCCGCGAGGCGGGGATGAATTCCTGGGAACACAAGCTCCCGGCCGAGACCACGCAGGATGCCTTGATGGCGAAGGTGGCCGATCTCAATGCCGATCCGGCGGTGCACGGGATCCTGGTGCAGCTGCCGCTGCCGGGCCATCTTGATGCCGATGCGGTGATCAACGCGATCGCGCCGGGCAAGGATGTGGACGGGTTCCATGTCCTGAACGTGGGGCTTCTCGGCACCGGGCAGAAATCGATGGTGCCCTGCACGCCGCTGGGCTGCCTGATGATGCTGCGCGACCGGCTGGGCGATCTTTCCGGGCTGAACGCGGTCGTGGTCGGGCGCTCGAACATCGTCGGCAAGCCGATGGCGCAGCTGCTTTTGGGTGACAGCTGCACGGTGACGATCGCCCATAGCCGCACCAAGGATCTGGCCGAACTCTGCCGCCGCGCGGATATCCTGGTCGCGGCGGTGGGGCGCCCGCGGATGATCCCCGGCGACTGGATCAAGCCCGGCGCGACCGTGATCGACGTCGGCATCAACCGCATCGAGGAAGACGGCCGCACCCGGCTGGTCGGCGATGTGGACTTCGACAGTGCGGCCAGGGTCGCGGGCGCGATCACCCCGGTGCCGGGCGGTGTCGGGCCGATGACCATCGCCTGCCTTCTGGCCAATACGCTGACCGCCTGCTGCCGGGCGAATGGCCTGCCCGAACCCGAGGGCCTGACGGCCTGAGAATGACCGCCCGGGGATGATCGCCCCAGGCATGATCGCCCCAGGGATGACCGCCCCCCGAGCGCCGATCCTTGTGCCCGGGGGCGTCGCCCCCCGCCCGGCGCGGCCCTCGATGGGGCGCGCAGGGCGCCCTCCTCCCCGGCGGGGGAATGAACCAGGCAAAGGCGAAGACCCGCCTGCGCGCGAAAGACAGTGGAGACCCGGATGACGAAATACTGCCTGACTGTCACCTGCCCCTCGACGCGGGGCATCGTGGCGGCGATCTCGACCTATCTTGCCGGCCAGGGCTGCAACATCACCGACAGCTCGCAATTCGACGATGCCGAGACCGGGCGCTTCTTCATGCGGGTCAGCTTCGTCTCGGAAGCGGGCACCGGGCTCGAGCAGCTGACCCAGGGCCTCGACGAGGCCGCCCGCGCCTTCGGCATGAGCTATGCCTTCCATGACGAGACCGAGAAGATGAAGGTCATCATCATGGTCTCGCGCTTCGGCCATTGCCTGAACGACCTGCTCTATCGCTGGCGCATCGGCGCCCTGCCGATCGACATCGTGGCGGTGATCTCGAACCACATGGATTACCAGAAGGTGGTGGTGAACCACGACATTCCCTTCCACTGCATCAAGGTGACCCGCGAGAACAAGCCCGAGGCCGAGGCCCGGATCATGGCCCTGGTCGAGGAAACCGGGGCCGAGCTGATCGTGCTGGCGCGCTACATGCAGGTGCTCTCGGACGAGATGTGCCGCAAGATGTCGGGCCGGATCATCAACATCCACCATTCGTTCCTGCCCAGCTTCAAGGGCGCCAATCCCTACAAGCAGGCCTTCGAGCGCGGCGTGAAGCTGATCGGCGCGACCAGCCATTACGTCACCGGCGATCTCGACGAGGGCCCGATCATCGAGCAGGACATCATCCGCGTCACCCATGCCCAGTCGCCCGAGGACTATGTCTCGCTCGGCCGCGACGTCGAAAGCCAGGTCCTCGCCCGCGCCATCCACGCCCATATCCACCGCCGCGCATTCCTCAACGGAAACAAGACCGTCGTCTTCCCCGCATCCCCAGGTTCATACGCCAGCGAAAGAATGGGCTGAGCGGAGGTTGAATGGGGGTGGGCTGGCCCTGCCCCCGATCCGAATCCGCGATTGTTCGGCCGCCACCGAGCCTGTATGTTTCTTCACAGGAAATACAGGAATGCAGAATGGCCGAGAACGCCGAGAAACTGACCCAGAATCCCCATGCCTTGCGCGACATTCCCGAGAGAAATCTCGAGGTCGCGATCGGTCGTGTCGTGCGCGACCTGCGCAAGCGCCAGCGCATGACTGTCGCCGAACTCTCCGTCCAGACGGGCATTTCGACAGGGATGCTGTCGAAGATCGAGAATGGGTTGATCTCGCCCTCGCTCACCACGCTTCAGGCCCTTGCCAACGCGCTTCGCGTCCCGCTTGTGCAGCTTTTCGCGGGCTATGCCGAACCAAGGGGAGCGATGCATGTCAAGGCGGGCGCGGGCGTCGAGATCGAGCGGGCCGGGACCCGTGCCGGCCACCAGTATCACTTGCTGGGCCATATCGGCTCGAACAGTTCCGGGGTCGTGGTGGAGCCCTACATGATCACTCTCACGACCGAAAGCGACCGCTTTCCCATGTTCCAGCACGAGGGAATCGAATTGCTCTACATGCTGGAAGGTGTGGTCGGCTACCGGCATGGCGAACAGGTCTATCAGTTGGAACCCGGCGACACGCTGCTGTTCGATGCCGATGCGCCGCATGGCCCGGTGGACCTGACGACCCTGCCCGCACGCTACCTGTCGATCATCACCTATCCGCAAAGCAAATGAAAACTCCGGGCGCCCTGGCGCCCGGAGCACATCCATCACGGGCGACTTACTGCGCCTGCTTGGACATAGAAACGGCTGGTTTCAGGGCTGGCTGTTCCTCGTGCAGGGGAAGCGGTGCCCCACCATAGACGCCCTCCCCCAACCGATAGCCGACCTCGCCATGCTCGCTCGTGTCGAGGCCCTCGAACTCGCTTTCCTGCTCGACACGCAGCCCGACCAGAATATCGGCGATTTTGAGGGCGATGAAGGTGGTCACCGCCGAAACGAGGATGCTGAACCCCATGATCGCGATCTGCGGCACCATCTGGGACAGCATGGTCCGATCCTCGGCATAGCCCAGGCCGCCAAGACCAGGCGCCGCGAAAACCACCGTCAGGATGCCGCCCACAAAGGCCGCCACACCATGCACGCCGAAGACGTCGAAGGAATCGTCGTAGCCGAAGGTGCGCTTGACCGATTCAACGAAGAAGACGCAAAGCGGGGTCACCAGGAACCCGATCGCAAGCGCCCCGGCAGGACCGACGAACCCGCAGGCCGGGGTCACGGCGACAAGCCCGGCAATCGTGCCCGAAAGCATTCCGAAGGTGCTCGGCCGCTTGCGATGGACCCATTCGATGGCCATCCAGCCGAGTGCACCGCCTGCCCCGCCCAGCATGGTGTTGAGCATGATGAGAGTCGCGAAACCATTCGCCGCCAGCGCGCAGCCACCGCAGAAGGCCAGCCATCCGACCCAGAGCATCGCCCCGCCGGTATAGGTCATGGTCATATTGTGCGGCGCCATCATCTGCGTGCCGTAACCCCGGCGCGGTCCGAGGACGAGGGCGCATACCAAAGCGGCCACACCCGCATTCAGGTGCACGACGTTTCCGCCCGCGAAATCCATCACGCCGACATTGAAGACCCAGCCTCCGCCCCAGGCCATGTGGGCCATCGGAATGTAGTTGATGGTCAACCAGATACCCATGAAGATCAGCACGGCCGCGAATTTCATCCGCTCGGCAAAGGCCCCCACGATGATCGGCGGCGTGATCGCGGCAAAGAGCATCATGAAGAGCATGTAGAGATATTCGGGGATCGTGCCGACCATGCTGTCCTGGGTCACCCCGGCCATGAACAGTTTCGCCGTTCCTCCGATCACAGCGTTCAGCGAGGTCTCGCCGTCGAAGGTCAGGGAGTAGCCGTAGGCCGTCCACAGCACGCATATTAGCGAGATCGATGCCAGGATCTGTGTCAGAACGGACAGGACGTTCTTGCTGCGGGCCATGCCTGCATAGAACAGGCCCAGCCCTGGCAACATCATCAGCATCACGATCAGCGAACAGGTCGCCACGAAGGCGGTATCTCCGGCACTCAGCGCCGGCGCCGCTTCCTGCGCGATGCCGAGCCCGGGAAATGCGGCCACAAGCAGGGCCAAAGAGGCTTTCTTCAGGTTCATGCCTTACCCTCGGTGTGAAATTCACGGAAACGATGGGGGCCACGCTCGCATCCCGTCGCAAATTTCCCTTGGGTGAATTAATTCCTTTTAAAAGAAACTTTCCTTCGTGCCGGATTCAACGTCAGATTTCGCCCCTCCCGCCCTCATTGTGGAACGAATGCGCAGGAACTGTGCAGCTAGGGCAAGACGTGCCTGGCCAGAATCGCGGCCATTTCCGCGCACCGATCGAGATGGACCGATGAATATGCAGGCGACCGACGGAAACGTGCTTGATGCGGATTGGTCGCGGCATTGGGTTCGGACCAGCCGAGAAGGTTCAGGGAATGCTCGGAGGCAGCCAGCCCGACCGTCGGTGGATGACCAATGCCATGCGCGCCGATCAGACGCATGATCGAGGCATCATCAGGGATTATCCCGACGACATCGACGCGCCGCGGCCACGGCGACTATGGCCGCATCCAACCGCCTGGCCGCTGGGTGAGAGAGGTGGCATCGGTCGCCGCAGCTTCGGCAGGTTCCACGCCTTAGTGTCTGTCGCACCAGCGGCGATCCATTCCTCACTCTTGGTCATCGGGGGTTCCTGTACGGTCCGAGGTCGAAGCGACAAGCTCCACCTCGATGGCCAACATCCCGCCCGTTCACCTTCACGTCATGATCGCGAAGGACTATCGTCGCAGGAAGCCAAGGCGGTAACCTATCTTCGACCGTCCGCATCCTTGGGCCCTTGACGTGAGAACGTTCAGACGAAAGAAACGCGCGAAGGTCCCAAATCAGACGACCCAGCAGCAAGAGGGATCGACCATGACAACGCGTGTCTTCCAGATCGGCTGCACCTCCCGGAGAATGCCATGAAATTTCGTTTCCCCATCGTCATCATCGACGAAGATTTCCGCTCGGAGAATTCATCCGGCTCCGGTATCAGGGCCATGGCCGAAGCCATCGAGAAAGAGGGTTTCGAGGTTCTTGGGGTGACAAGCTATGGCGATCTGTCACAATTCGCCCAGCAGCAGTCTCGCGCCAGCGCCTTTGTCCTGTCGATCGACGATGAAGAGTTCAGCCCCGGCCCGGACGATGATCCGGTCATCACCGACCTGCGGAATTTCATCCACGAGGTGCGGCGCAAGAACGAGGACGTGCCGATCTATGTCTATGGCGAAACCAAGACCAGTCGACATATTCCGAACGACATCCTGCGCGAATTGCACGGCTTCATCCACATGTTCGAGGATACGCCGGAATTCGTTGCCCGCCATATCATCCGCGAGGCGAAAAGCTATCTCGAAGGCATCCAGCCGCCCTTCTTCAAGGCACTTTTGGACTACGCCGAGGACGGGTCATATTCGTGGCACTGCCCAGGACATTCGGGCGGCGTTGCATTTCTGAAAAGCCCGATCGGGCAGATGTATCACCAGTTCTACGGTGAGAACATGCTGCGCGCCGATGTCTGCAATGCGGTCGAGGAACTCGGTCAGCTTCTGGATCATAACGGAGCGATCGGCGCGTCGGAACGTAACGCGGCGCGCATCTTCAATGCCGATCACTGCTTCTTCGTGACGAATGGCACCTCGACCTCGAACAAGATGGTCTGGCACCATACCGTCGCGCCGGGCGATGTCGTGGTCGTCGACCGCAACTGCCACAAGTCGATCCTGCATTCGATCATCATGACCGGGGCGGTGCCGGTCTTCCTGCGCCCCACCCGCAACCATTTCGGCATTATCGGCCCGATTCCGCATAGCGAGTTCGAACCAGAGACGATCAAGGCCAAGATCCGCGCCAATCCGCTTCTGGAAGGCGTCGATGCCGAAACGGTCAAGCCGCGCATCATGACGCTGACGCAGTCGACCTATGATGGTGTTCTCTACAATACCGAGACGATCAAGGGGCTGCTCGACGGATATGTCGAAAACCTGCATTTCGACGAGGCATGGCTTCCGCACGCGGCCTTCCATCCGTTCTACGGCCATTTTCATGCCATGGGCCGCAAACGCGCGCGCACCAAGCATTCGGTGACCTATGCGACGCAGTCGATCCACAAGCTGCTCGCCGGGATCAGCCAGGCGAGCCATGTCCTCGTGCAGGATTCGCAGGATACCAAGCTAGACAGGCATCTCTTCAACGAAGCCTATCTGATGCACACCTCGACCAGCCCGCAATATTCGATCATCGCGAGCTGCGATGTCGCCGCCGCCATGATGGAGCCACCCTCGGGCACGGCGCTCGTCGAGGAAAGCATCGCCGAGGCGATGGATTTCCGCCGCGCCATGAGCAAGGTGGATGCCGAGTTCGGCGAGGATGACTGGTGGTTCCAGGTCTGGGGCCCCGACGCCCCCGAAGAAGAGGGCATCGGCCGCGCCAAGGACTGGATCCTGCGCCGCACCGATGCCGAAGGCGTCCAGCGCGACGGCGAGGATGCCTGGCACGGGTTCGGCGACATGGCGCCGGGCTTCAACATGCTCGACCCGATCAAGACGACAATCGTCACCCCCGGGCTCAATCTCGACGGCCGCTTCGAGGAAACCGGGATTCCCGCGTCCATCGTCACCAAGTATCTGGCAGAGCATGGCGTCGTGGTCGAAAAGACGGGGCTTTACAGCTTCTTCATCATGTTCACGATCGGCATCACCAAGGGCCGCTGGAATACACTTCTGACCGCACTTCAGCAGTTCAAGGACGATTACGCCAAGAACCAGCCGATGTGGCGGACGATGCCGGAATTCTGCGCCAAGTATCCGCGATACGAAAGGATGGGTCTGCGCGATCTGTGCCAACACGTTCACGAGCTATACTCCAAGTATGATGTCGCCGTGCTTTCGACCGAGATGTATCTGAGCGAGCTGACCCCCGCGATGAAGCCCAGTGACGCTTTTTCGCATATCGCGCAGCGCACCACCCAGCGCGTCCCGATCGACGAGTTGGAGGGCCGCATCACGACAAGCCTGGTCACGCCCTATCCGCCCGGCATTCCGCTGCTCATTCCCGGTGAGGTCTTCAACCGGAAGATCGTCGAATATCTGCGTTTCAACCGCGAATTCGCTCGGGAATGTCCCGGTTTCGAGACGGACATTCATGGGCTTGTGCAGGAACTCGGCGAAGACGGACTGGTCAGATATTTCGCTGATTGCGTGGCGATTTGATCGAACGGCATTCTGGGGCGGTGAAAAGCTGTTCACCGACCCAGACTTTCAATGATCATCATTCGGTGACCTGATCGAGCGCCGGGACAAGGCCGGAATGCCCCTTTCCTTCGATCCTGGGGACGGCCACAGGTCTCGCGCTTGCCTATGCTTCTGAGCTGCAGGACAAATATCGGAAAGCGAAGAGATCCAGCAAAGGAACACATAAGCTCATGCCAGACACGCAGCCCCAGGGCCTGCCCACGATCCGAACCATTGCCATGCCGGCCGACACCAATCCGGCAGGGGATATTTTTGGTGGTTGGCTTATGAGCCAGATGGACCTTGCGGCGGGCTCTGTCGCCGCGCTCACAGCTCGCGGACGAAGCGCGACAATCGCTGTCGAGGGCATGAAGTTTCATCGTCCGGTGAAGGTCGGCGATGAAGTCTCGCTTTATGCCGAGATCGTCAGCATTGGGCGAACATCCATGCGCATCAACGTGGAGGCATGGCGGCGGCAGCGTGACAGCGAAACGACCCAGAAGGTCACGGAGGCGACCTTCACCTTCGTCGCCCTCGACGATGAGGGCGGGGCCCGCCCTGTCATCGACCAAGGCTGAAGCGCATCGGGAAGCCGGCATCCTTCCAATCGAGCCATCGTTTGCCGGATCGGCTCGTCGAGCTTTCAAACAGACTTGCGTCCGGGATTTTCCGGGAATGCGCATGCCCGCTTCCACCGGGCCGCGGGGTCTATCGACAGCCATGTGGCATGACCGCGTTCCGGCGGCCTTGATCCTTAGCCCGGATCAAGGCTGACGCACGGCCGCTACGGAATGCAGACGCGCCCGGCCTTCTTGTCGCGAGCACGTCAATCAGTCTCGATTTCAAATTTCGAGCGTGACATTGCCGCGCGGATTCGAGCAGCAGGCAAGGATATAACCTTCCTCGATCTCATCCTCGGTAATCCCGCCATTATGGACCATGTGAACCTCGCCCGCGGTCTTGCGGATCTTGCAGGAGCCGCAAATCCCGAAGGTGCAGCCCGAAGGGATTGCAACACCAGCAGATCGCGCAGCGGCAAGGACGGTTTCGGTTTCATGGCAGGACGTCGTGATGCCGGAGCCCGCGAAATTGATCTCGGCCATCACGTTCATTTCGGGCAGGTCGTCGTGATGCTGCGGCGCGACGATCAGCTTGGCCTCGGAGGCTTGGGGAGCGTGGAAGCTTTCCTGATGGTATCGTTCCATATCGAACCCAAGACCTGCCAAGGCTTCGCGCACGGACTGCATGAAGTTTTCGGGCCCACAGCAGAACACTTCACGTTCAAGATAGTCTGGCGCCATCAATCCCAGCATCAGCTGGTTGAATCGGCCCTGATAGCCGGTCCAGGGCTGATAGGGGTCAGGTTCCTGGACGACCCATTTAAGGTCCAGCCCGTCGATCCGCGTCGCCATGTGTTCAAGCCGACGCTTGAATATGATCTCCGAAGGGCGCCGTGCACAGTTCACGAAGACGATGTCGCAATTGCGGCCATGATCGTAGATATCCGTCGTCATCGACATCATCGGGGTAATGCCCGATCCAGCCGAAATGAAGAGATACTTCTCGGCCGGATGCTGCGTCGAGGTGAAATGCCCGGCAGGACCCGATCCCTTGAGGGTTGCCCCGGGTTGCAGGTTCTCGATGATCCACCGGGTTCCGATCGAATCCGCCTGCGCCTTGATCGTTACCGACAACGATTTCGGCCGCGATGGGGACGAGGAGATCGTGTAGGTGCGATAAAGGGGGCCGCCCGGAACGGGCAGTTCAAGGGTGATGAACTGCCCGGGGTGAAAATTGAACGGCCGCCCCGAAGGGGACTGGAAGCAGACCGTCACCACATTGGGCGCCTCGGGCAGGACCGAGACGCATTCCAGCGGTTCGTCATCCGTCCAGACCAGTTCGGCGGCGGCTTGCTTCGACACCATCTGAATTACTCCGCAGCAAGAGTGGCGGGAAGATGCGCGCTGCGCATGCGGGCAAGGTACCAATCGACGAACTGCATGACGCCATCTTCGTGTTTTGCCGAATAGGGGCCGGGCTCGTAGACCGGGGAATTGATCCCCTGCTGGTTATCCTCGACCACACGACGATCCTCGTCATTGGTGTGTTCCCAGACCGTCGTGAGGTTCTTCAGGTCATAATCGACGCCCTCGACCGCATCCTTGTTCACCAGCCATGTGGTCTGCACCTCGGTTTCGGTCGGGCTGAGCGGGGTAACACGGAATGTGATCGAATGGTCGGTCAGGAAATGGTTCCAAGTGGTCGGATAATGGAACATCAGGAGCGTGCCGGCATCGAGGAAAGGGACCTGGCCCAAGCGCTTTTGCACCGCAATCTTGCCGCTGACGGTATAGCTTTCTGCGCCGTCGAGCAGGGGCATCCGTGCGACCCGGTACTGGCCGTTCGCATCGATCCTGAACCGCGAAGGTGCACCTGCCGCCTCGAGCCGGTTGAAGTGCCTTTCCACCTTCTCAGGGAAGGTCCCGTCGGGGCTTACACCGGTGATCGAGGGGTCCTCGGGATAGGTCCGGCAAAGGTCGGGGTGATTGCCCGCGCAGTGATAGCATTCGCGGTTGTTTTCCCAGACCAGCTTCCAGTTGCCGTTTTCTATGATCGTGGACTGGAATGCGACCTTGGCATTGGACAGGTCGTGCACGCCCAGATAAGGCGTCACCATATTCGCGAATTCGTCGAAATCTGGAGCCACCTTGGCAAGGCAGATATAGACAAGACCCGATACCACACGACAATGAACCGTCTTCAGGCCGTGCTTCGAGGTATCGAAGTTTTCCCCCATGTCACGCGCCCAGATCAGCCGGCCATCCAGATCATAGGTCCATTGATGATAGGGGCAGGTCAGTTTCGCGACACGGCCCTGCGCGACATTGCAGACGACCGATCCGCGGTGCCGGCAGGAATTGTGAAACGCACGAATGTTGCCCTGACCGTCACGTAGAACGATTACGTCATAGGCGCCAACGCGCAGGCGCTGGAAGCTGCCGGATTTCTCAAGCGTACAGGCCGGAAAGGCAAAGAGCCATTCGCGATAAAAGATCGCTTCCATATCCGCTTCGAAGATCTCGGGCGAGGTATAGAATGGCTGCTGGAGCGCATATCCCGCTTCGTGCCGGGAAAGCAGTTCGGAAAGCGTGTCGTGCTGGCTTGCCATTGCGGAACTCCTGTGTCGCGAGGCGGGCAATCTGGCCGCGAAAGAGCCATTTCGCGTCGCAATTGACAATTCGCAAAAATCTCATCTGAGTTTAGCATGGCTAATCTGTTCGACCTGTCGCCCGTCACCAGCAGAAGCGAATCTCCGCCATGACCCGACCCTATGATTTTCCCTCGCTCACCGACCTCGCCTGCTTCGAGGCAGCGGCCCGGCATCTAAGCTTCAAGAGAGCCTCGTCAGAGTTGAACGTGACACCCGCAGCCGTCAGCCACAGGATCAAAGCTCTTGAAATTGAGTTGGGAAGACAACTATTTACGCGGCAATACCGATCGGTGGAACTGACCGAATCGGGGGCCCTTCTGTTTGTTTCGCTGCAGCGCGGATTCGAGTCGATTTCCGAGACCGTCGCGAAAATTCGCAGTCGCCACGACCGCACCGGCGTATCGATCGCCGCGACCACAGCCATGGGCGGACTGTTGCTGACGCCCCGGCTGGCAACCTTCTGGAAATCTCATCCGACCATCGCCATTTCACAATTCATTCAGGATGGCGGCCCGGCGCAGGGGGTCGACCTGAGCATTCATTACGGTGATCCCGATCTGACCAGTGACGAAACCCGGGTCTGGTTTCGTGACCGCATTCTCGCCCTGGGGTCCAGCCAGTTCGCCGAAGCGCATTCGATCCAGAGGATCTCGGACCTGTCTCGTGTTCCCCTGATCCATACCATTTCCGGAGCGAATGCCTGGACGGATTGGCCGGAATGGCTTGCAGCTATGGACAGGCCCCCGCCCAAGGGACCAGGCTTCTACCTCAACAACTACCTGATTTCGCTGAAAGCTGCCGAGGATCACATTGGCGCCGTCCTTGGCTGGGAAGGCATGGTCTCGGAACACCTTTCCAGCGGCCGCCTCGTGCAGCTCGTCCCCGAGGCGATGGAATCGCCCTATCCATTCTATGTCCGCATTCACGGCCAGGCTTCGGCCAATGCAAAGCTTTTCGCCGATTGGCTCGTCGGACAGGATATTCGCGACACCGCCGTCTGATAAGCCCCCTGATGGAAAAGCTCCGGCGGGATCGACGCCGCCGGAGCATGTTGAGTTTACTTCGCGTCGGAACGCTCAGCTGCGCGGCTTGAGGTTTTGCGGATCGTAAAGCGGTTTGTAGCCGATCCCCACCACCTCGACCGGATAGACCTCATCGAAATAGGTCACTTGAAGTTTGCGGCCTTCCTGGCAGTATTCCCACGGAAGATAAGCCAGCGCGATGTTCTTGCCGATGCTCGGGCCATAGGCGATCGAGGTCGTGTAGGAACGCCGGCCCAGCTCGTCGACCAGCGTTTCTCCGGTCTCGGGGTCCATCACCGGCAGGGTGCCGACCGGGTAGCGCGCGACGCCCTTCTCATCGGTGTTCTCCGTCATGACCAGCGTGCAGAGCATCGCGGGTTGATGTTCCCGCGCCCGATATTCCTCATGTTTCGCCTTGCCGCGGAAATCGGCTTCCTTGACCTTCGGACGCGACAGGTCGGCCTCGTAGAGGTTGTATTGCGTGATCAGGTCGGCGTTCTGCAGGCGCAGCGACTTTTCCAGGCGACGCGAGTTCGCATAGGTTTCGACGCCCACCGCAATCACGCCGGTCGACCGTAGCGCGTCCCAAACGGCAAGCCCGTCTTCATACGCCATGTGCAGTTCCCAGCCCTGCTCACCCACATACGAGATGCGGAACGCAGTCACGTTCTTTCCGGCGATCTCGATCTGGCGGATTGCCGCGAACGGGAAGTTGTCCACCTCCAACGCTGCCGGATCTGCCACGACCTTCTGCAGGTTTTCGCGGGCGTTCGGACCCCAGATGCCAATCGTGGTATAGTTCTCGGTGACATCGGTGATCGTGACGTCGAGCCCACGGTCCTGTGCGACACGACGCATGTACTGGTAGTCACGCGGTCCGGCATCGGCCCCGTTCACGAGGCGGCAGCGGTCGGCCATGCGGAACACCGTGAAGTCCGCGCGCACCATGCCTTCATCATCCAGCATATGGGTGTAGATACCCTTGCCAATATTGGCGTCGCCACCGATCTTGGCGGCGCAAAGCCATTCCATCAGCTCGACATGATCCGGGCCCGCGATGTCGGTCATGTGGAAGTGCGACAGGTTGATGATGCCGCAATTCTCGCTCATCTCAAGCTGCTCGGCATTCGAGACGCGCCAGAAGTGACGATTGTCCCATTCGTTTTCGCGCACCGGAACCTGATCGGCGAATTTTTCCAGCAGATGCTCGTTCGCGGCATAGCCATGCGCGCGTTCCCAGCCGCCAAGCTCCATGAAATATCCGCCAAGTTCCTTCTCGCGCTCGTGGAAGGGCGAGCGGCGGATGCCGCGGCCGCTGGCGAAGGGCTCGCGCGGGTGGACCGGCGGGTTGTAGATCTTGGCGGCGGTTTCCTCGCAGCGGCCCCAGATGAAATCCTCGGTCAGCTGGAAATCGCTGAAGCGCGCATAGTCGATGCGGTTATGGTCGATATCGGTGCGGCCCTTGGTCATCCAGTCCGCGATCAGCTTGCCCATCCCGGGGCCGTCCTTGACCCAGATCGCGACGGCGTACCACAAGCCGCGCAGCTTGCGGCTTTCGCCCATCGAGGGGCCGCCATCGGTCGTGGTCTGCAAGAGCCCGTTGAAGGAATGGCTTTCGTTGAAGCCAAGCTCAGCGAGGATCGGGGTCAGTTCGATTGCGCGTTCCAGGGGCTCGATCACGTCGTCCAGTTCCAGGTCGCGCTGCGAAGGCGAAAGCCGCGCCTGATCCTTTTCCAACAGCTCGCGCGGATGGACCATCCGCACGTCCTTTTCATAATAGTAGCCCCATTCGATCTGGCCGCCTTCGGTGGTCTTCGGGTCGCCCGTGTCGCGCAGATAGGCCGAATTGCCCTGGTCGCGCAGCAGCGGGCGGCCGATTTCGAGCCCGGTGCCAGCGAATTCGTCATAGGGACCAAAGAAGGTCAGAGGATGGTCGACAGGCATGACGGGAAGGTCTTCACCCGCCAGTTCGGCAATCAGTCGACCCCACAGGCCGGCGCAAACCACAACGTAATCGGCCATGATCGTGCCGCGCGGGGTACGCACGCCGGTAATGCGGCCATTCTCGTGGATCAGTTCCAGCGCCGGTGTATTGGCAAACATCTTCAGCTTGCCGGCAGCGACGCCCTGGTCGACCAGCTTGCCCGCAACGGTCTGCGAGCGCGGGATCACAAGCCCCGCATCGGGATCCCAAAGCGCGCCCTGGATCTGGTCTTCTTCCAGCAGCGGGAATTTCTCCTTGGCCTCGGCGGCCGAGATGATCTTGACGTTGGTGCCGAAGGCGCGACAGGAATCGACGCGGCGCTTGAGCTCTTCCATCCGGGCGTCATCGCCGACGCGGGCAACTTCCAACCCGCCGATCCGGGCGTAGTGACCCATCTTCTCGTAGAAATCCATCGAGTACATGGTCGTCCAGCAGGACAGCAGGTCATGGCTGGTTGCGTAGCAGAAGTCGGATGCATGCGCGGTCGATCCGATATCGGTCGGGATGCCCGACTTGTCGATGCCGACAATATCGTCCCAGCCATTCTCGATCAGATGATGCGCGACAGAGGCACCGACGATGCCCCCGAGACCGACGATAACGACCTTGGCCCGGTCAGGAAACGAAGACATGCTGCAGTCCTTTTACTTGAAGTTCTTGATGATGTGCCGGCTCGGGCAACTCTCCCGAAACTGACGCAAGTTCGGCATCTGCGGAAGCGGCAAAACGCTGGCCGATCATTGCGCAGGCTTCCCCGGACGAACGGCGCGAAGCGTCAAAGTTGACGCTCCAGTTCCGGGAGGATTTCGAAAAGATCGCCAACGATCCCGTAATCGGCGACCTGGAAGATCGGAGCCTCTTCATCCGAGTTGATCGCGACGATGATCTTCGAATCCTTCATACCGGCAAGGTGCTGGATCGCGCCCGAGATCCCGCATGCGACGTAAAGATCGGGGGCCACGATCTTGCCGGTCTGGCCGACCTGGAAATCGTTTGGCGCATAGCCTGCATCGACGGCAGCGCGCGAGGCTCCGACCGCCGCGCCCAGCTTGTCCGCCACCGGGTTGAGCACAGAACGGAATTTTTCATCCGAGCCGAGCGCGCGACCGCCCGAAACGATGATCCGGGCCGACCCCAGTTCCGGGCGTTCGCTTTTCGACAGCATGTTCTCGACAAAGCGCGACAGCGACGCGGCTTCGGCGCCGGTCTCGACCACCTGAACCGGCGCAGGGGCAGCGGCGGCACCGGCTGGGGCAAAGCTCGCCGTGCGAACCGTCAGGACCTTCTTCGCCTCGGTCGACTGAACGACTTCAATCGCGTTTCCGGCATAGATCGGGCGCTTGAACGTGTCGGCGGCGACAACCTCGGTGATTTCCGAGATTTGCATGACATCCAGAAGCGCTGCGACGCGCGGCAGCACGTTCTTCCCGGTCGTGGTCGCGGGGGCCAGGATCGTGCCGTAATCCCCGGACAGCGCGAGGATGAGCGCGGCGGTCGGTTCGGCCAGGCGATGCTCCAGCGCATCCTGCTCAGCCAATAGCACCTTGCGGATGCCCGCAAGCTTCGCTGCGGCCTCAGCCGCGCCGGACGCATTCTGTCCGGCGACCAGGATATCGATCTCTTCACCGATCTGGGTGGCAGCAGTAAGCGCCCGAACGGTCTGTTCCGAGAGAACTGCGTTGTCGTGGTCTGCAAAAAGTAGAATTGCCATGTTCAGTGCTCCCGCTTCAGATGACGCCAGCTTCGTTCTTGAGCTTGTCGAGCAGTTCGGTGACGTTTGCCACCTTGATGCCCGCCGCGCGTGTCGCGGGTTCCTCGACCCGCAGGACGGTCAGACGCGGCTCGACCGAGACGCCGAAATCTTCCGGGCTCTTCTGGTCCAGCGGCTTCTTCTTCGCCTTCATGATATTCGGCAGCGATGCGTAGCGCGGCTCGTTCAGGCGCAAATCGGCCGTGACAATGGTGGGCAGCGCCACCTCGATTGCCTGCAGGCCGCCATCGACTTCGCGCGTGACCTTCGCACTTCCTTCGCCCAGTTCGATGGACGAAGCGAATGTCGCCTGCGACCAGCCGAGCAGCGCCGCCAGCATCTGGCCTGTCTGGTTCGCGTCATCATCGATCGCCTGCTTGCCAAGGATCACCAGGCCGGGCTGTTCTTCCGCGACAACACCTTTCAGGAGTTTTGCGACGGTCAGCGGTTCGACGTTGCGCTCGACCGAGATCAGGATCGCCCGGTCCGCCCCCATCGCCAGTGCGGTCCGCAGCGTCTCTTGCGCCTGGGCTGGCCCGATCGACACAACGATGACCTCGGTGGCCTTGCCTGCTTCCTTGAGACGGACCGCCTCTTCGACCGCGATCTCGTCAAAAGGGTTCATGGACAACTTCACATTCGCCAGATCGACGCCCGAACCATCCGCTTTCACACGGATCTTGACGTTGAAGTCGACGACGCGCTTCACGGGGACCAAGATCTTCATTGCATTTCCTCTCTATCAGAGCCCCGGCCTGGCCGGGGCTTGCAAGCCCCGTGCAGTCCCCGGGGTTCTGGATTCGTGGAACGAAGTATTGCGACGAGAACAGGACAAAAAACAGGACGATTGCGGCGAACAAAGATTAAGGCTACGACAGGAACCCACGGAAGATCGTCAGACGCCAAGATTGACCCGATGGAACCCCGCCCAATTCTGACCAGCCCGGCAGCACGCACCGGCGCAACCTCCCCAATTCGTCGCCGCCAGGACGAGACCCGGCTGTCCGTCGGGTTCATCTTGGCCAAGCGCTTCACGCTTTGCGCATTCGCGAATTTCGTCGATGTCCTGCGGCTTTCCGCCGACGAGGGCGATAGAAGCCGTCCGATCCTGTGCAAGTGGACGGTCGTGTCGGACACGATGGACGCCGTGACCTCTAGCTGCGGGATTTCCGTCCAACCCAAGGAGCGTCTGGGCGATCCGTCGCGATTCGACTACATCGTCGTGGTCGGCGGGCTGATGGATGAAATGCCGAACCTAAGCCCGGCCTTCGTGCGCTTCCTGCATCAGGCGGCTTCGGCGGGTGTGCCCCTGATCGGCGTCTGCACCGGGGCGTTCTTGTTGCACCAGGCGGGGCTTCTGAATGGCTATCGCTGCTGCGTGAGCTGGTTCCACCACGCCGACTTCCTCGAGCAGTTCGAGGGGCTAAACCCGGTCGCCGATCAGATCTTCGTGGTGGATCGCGATCGGCTTACGTGTTCGGGCGGGGCCAGTTCGGCGCATCTCGCGGCCTATCTCGTCGACAAGCATGTGGGACGCGCCCAGGCCAGCAAGAGCCTGCATATCATGATCATCGATGAGGCGCTTGGGGCCGAGAAGCCGCAACCGGGAACCACGCTTGCCTTCAAGACACGCGATCCGATCGTGCTCAGGGCATTGCTGTTGATGCAGCAAAACATCGACATGCCGATCTCTGTCGCCGAGGTCGCAAAGCGGATCGGACATAGCAAGCGGCAGGTCGAGCGGCATTTCCGCGTCGCTCTGGACATCTCGCCGCAGGCGGCTTTTCTCAGCATTCGGCTTTCGCTGGCCCATCATCTTTTGACCACAAGCCAAAAGTCCATCGCGCAGGTGGCGGTCGATTGCGGCTTCTGCGATTCGTCGCATCTGAGTCGGATGTTCCGGCGACATTTCGATTGCACGCCCCTTGCCTTGCGACAGGCAAACGGGCTTGCGAGCTGAAACGGCGATCCGTCGGAAAAGGAAGCCGCCGCGAAGCGCGGTGCAACGCGGCGGCCGTTACTTGATCCGATTGGGCCTTGTTCAGCGCGGTTCGCTGGCCAAGCCGCGGACGATCGCAACACACATCACCAGAAGGACGATGGTGAAGGGCAGACCAGTCGAAATGACCATGGATTGCAGTGATTTCAGCCCACCCGCCGAAAGCAGCAAGACGATCGCGATGACACCCTCGAACACGCACCAGAAGACACGTTGCGGGACAGGCGCGTTCACCTTGCCCCCCGCGGTGATCGTGTCGATCACCAGTGAGCCGGAATCCGACGAGGTCACGAAGAACACGATGACAAGAATGATCCCGATGAACGAGGTGATCGACGAAAGCGGCATCTTGTCGAACATGACGAACAGCTGCAGCGGCAGGTCCGCATCCTGAACGGCGGTATAGCCGTCACGCACGACCTGGCTGATCGCCGTGCCACCAAAGATCGACATCCAGATCACGCAGACGAGCGACGGCACGAGCAGGACGCTGATGATGAATTCCCGCACGGTCCGACCGCGAGAAACCCGTGCGATGAACATACCGACGAAAGGTGACCAGGAAATCCACCAGGCCCAATAGAACGATGTCCAGCCCTGCATGAAGTTCAGGTCGTCGCGGCCGACCGGATTGGAAAGTGCCGGCAGATACTTGAAATAGGCCATGAGAAAGCTTCCCATATCCGTGACAAGCAGCATGGTCGGTCCGACGAAAAGCACGAACAGCAACAACACCAGGGCAAGCCCCATATTGATCTCGGAGAGCAGCTTTACCCCCGCTTCCAGACCCCGGATAACCGAGAAAAGCGCGATCGCAGTAATGACCACGATCAGGATCACTTGCATGTTCTCGCTCACCGGCATGCCGAAGATCTTGTTGAAGCCCGCATTTGCTTGCGCGGCACCCAGGCCCAGCGACGTCGCGAGACCGAAGAGCGTGGCAAGCACCGCCAGGATGTCGATCAGATGGCCCGGCCATCCCCAGACGCGTTCCCCGAAGATCGGATAGAAGGCCGAGCGAATGGTCAGCGGGAGCCCCTTGTTATAGGTGAAAAGCGCAAGGCTAAGACCCACCACCGCATAGATCGCCCATGGATGAAGGGCCCAGTGAAAGATCGAGGCCGCCATACCCAGACGAACCGCTTCGTCCTGGTTCGGTGCCGCGCCCAGCGGAGCCCAGTCACTGCGCACGCCCGCGTCTCCGATGGACGTGCCGCCCATGGATGATGAGAAATGGCTGAGCGGTTCCGAGACGCCGTAAAACATCAGCCCGATGCCCATCCCCGCCGCGAACAGCATCGAGAACCAGCTTGCATATCCGAAATCCGGCACCGCATCGCGGCCGCCAAGCCGAACCTTGCCATAGGGGCTCAACACCAGGACGAGGCAAAGAATGACAAATACATCGGCTGCGCCAATGAAGAACCAGTCGAAGCCGCTGGTTACGGTCGAGAAAAGAGCCTGAAACAGGTTGCTAGCAAGATCGGGCATCGCCAGCGTGAAGATCACCAGAATAATGACGCTGACCGCCGATATTCCGAAGACCGGGTTGTGAATGTCGAACCCGAACGGGCCGAAATATCCTTCGACGTTGTCCCGGCCGATCTTGTAATCCGTCTGGATCACACTTTCGGCCGGAGGCGTATGATCAGGCGCATCCGTGCCGCCTGTCTCTATTGGATAGGTCAAGTTTGGTCCTCCCGAATTGGAAAAGGGCCCTTCGTTTCCTCACATTGGAAACGAGGCTTTCCTTGCACGAGAACGCATTGGCCGGTTCCGACCCAGCGGTGCCCTGACGGACAGTCGCGTTGACAGAGCCGGCAAGCGCTCGCGCACGCGCTTTGCTTGCTTTGCGGCTGGCCTGGAACCGGACCGGCGACAGGCAGGTATGCAGTAGTTGCCTTATTTCGTGAAACCACATGTCACGAGAGGATTGATGCGACGCGCCGACGGTATAATCGGGACGCCAATCATCCAGTATTCCGGTCAGGCCGGAATTTGCCGACCCTGTTCCCACTTGCGCAATATCCCGGTCTCAGGTGCGCTAGCATAAAAAAAGTGGAACAAAATCAATGTAATTTTGGCCACCATGCCCCTTTTTTGTGACGGTGTCGTGAAAGCTTCGGCAAGAGCGGTCCGGCTTTATCGTCCCGTCGTTCGGACACGCCAGTTCTGCCCGGCCCGGCTGTGGCGCAGTTCTTCATTCCCCATGACGCAAAGCTTCAAAAGCAAAATCAGGAAAAAAGGTATTTGGTTCTGAATTCATCCCAGCCCAGGGGTCACGCACATGACGCGCTTCAACGCTTTCAACGTTCTCAAGAACGCCCTGACCGGTCACAAGAACTGGACCGAGCAATGGCCCGATAGCCAACCCAAGAAGGAATATGACGTCGTCATCGTCGGCGCGGGCGGCCATGGTCTGGGCGCGGCCTACTACCTCGCCAAGCAGCATGGCATTACCAATGTCGCGGTGATCGACAAGGGCTGGCTGGGTGGCGGCAATACCGGCCGGAACACGACCATCATCCGCTCGAACTATCTCTACGATGAAAGCGCGCGGCTCTTCGATCACGCGGTCGACCTGTGGGAGGGTCTCAGCCAGGAGCTGAACTACAACGTGATGTATTCGCGCCGGGGCTGCCTGATGCTGGCCCATAATGTGCATGATGTCCAAAGCTTCAAGCGCCATATCCATGCCAACCGGCTGAACGGCGTCGACAACCGCTGGCTCACGACCGAGGAATGCAAGGAATATTGCCCGCCGCTCAACATCTCGCCGAATGCCCGCTACCCGGTCATGGGCGGTGCACTGCAGGAACGCGCAGGCACGGCGCGCCATGATGCGGTCGCATGGGGCTACGCACGTGGCGCTGCGGCGCGCGGCGTGGACATCATCCAGAACTGCGCGGTTACCGCAATTCGCAGAAATGCGGACGGATCGGTCGCCGGTGTCGAAACGGCCAAGGGTTTCATCAAGGCCAAGAAGGTCGCTGTGTCGGCCGCCGGTCATACCTCGGTGGTGATGGAGACCGCAGGCGTGCGCCTGCCCTTGGAAAGCTATCCCCTGCAGGCGCTGGTCAGTGAACCGATCAAGCCGATTTTCCCCTGCGTCGTGATGTCGAACGCGGTCCACGCCTATATCAGCCAGTCCGACAAGGGCGAGCTGGTGATCGGCTCGGGCACCGATCAGTACACCTCCTATTCGCAGCGCGGCGGGCTGCCGCTGATCGAGCACACGATTGCCGCGATCACGGAAGTCTTCCCGATCTTCAACCGCATGCGGATGCTGCGCAAATGGGGCGGGATCGTCGATGTGACGCCGGACCGTTCGGCGATCCTGGGCAAGACCCCCGTTCAGGGCCTTTACGTCAACTGCGGCTGGGGCACGGGCGGGTTCAAGGCCACGCCAGGCGCCGCGCATACTTTCGCCTGGACCATCGCCAAGGACGAGCCCCATCCGATCAACGCGCCCTTCACGATGGAACGTTTCCGCACCGGCCGCCTGATCGACGAGGCCGCGGCTGCTGCCGTCGCACATTAAAGGTCATCTGACATGCTTCTGATCCATTGCCCATATTGCGATGAAACCCTGCCCGAGGCCGAGTTCACCTATGCGGGACAGGCCCATGTCCTGCGGCCGGAAACTCCCTCGACCGAAAGTGACGCGAACTGGGAGGAGTTTCTGTATATCCGCGCGAACGTGAAAGGGCCGCATTACGAAAGGTGGCGCCACCTGCACGGATGCGGGCGCTACTTCAACGCCGTGCGCAATACTGTCAGCGACCGCTTCCTGACCACCTACAAGGTCGGCGCAGTGCGGCCCGATCTCTCCAGCTTGACCGAGGCGATGTAATGAGCAGTTTCCGCATTCCGAAACGCGGTCGCGTCGATACGGCGAAGCCTGTCAAATTCACCTTTGACGGCAAGACCTTCACCGGTGCGCAGGGCGATACCGTGGCCTCGGCGCTGCTGGCGAACGGCGTCCATCTGATGGGCCGTTCGTTCAAGTATCACCGGCCACGCGGGCCTGTGGCTGCAGGGTCCGAGGAACCGAACGCCCTGATCGGGACCCGGCGCGGTGCCGGCCGTTTCGAGCCGAACACCCGTGCAACCGTTCAGGAAATCTGGCCGGGCCTCGAGGCCAATTCCCAGAACAAGTTCCCCAGCCTGAAATTCGACATCGGGGCGGTCAATGACGCGGCCTACATGCTGTTTTCGGCCGGGTTCTACTACAAGACCTTCATGTGGCCGAAAAGCTTCTGGCACAAGGTCTACGAGCCCTTCATCCGTGCCGCTGCCGGTCTTGGCGTCAGCCCGACCGAAGAAGACCCCGACAGCTACGCCTCGCGCAACATGCATTGCGACGTGCTGATCGTGGGTGCGGGCCCGGCGGGGCTTGCCGCCGCCCGCGCGGCCGCGGGTCGCGGGCTCAAGGTGGTGATCGTCGACGAGAACTCTGAAGCGGGCGGCACGCTGCTTTCCGAACCGCAAGCCCGGATCGATGGCCTTGCGGCGTGGGACTGGCTCGCCTCGGAATTGGCCGACCTGAAGGCGCAGGGCGTACGGGTGATGACCCGCACCACCGCGATCGGCTATTACCACCAGAACCTGATCGGCCTGTGCGAGAAGCTAACCGACCATCTTTCGGAACTGCCGGCCGACACCCCGCGCGAGCGGCTGTGGCGTGTCCGGGCACGGCAAGTCGTGCTGGCGCAGGGAGCCTTGGAAAAGCCGCTGGTCTTTCATGGCAACGACCGTCCCGGCGTCATGCTGGCGGGCTCGGCCCAGACCTATCTCAACCGCTACGGTGTCCTGGTCGGCAAGCGGCCCGTCGTGCTGACCTGCCACGACAGCGCCTGGTACGCGGCCTTCGATTTGCAGGATGCCGGCGCCCAGATCCGGGCCATCGTCGACATTCGGGCCACGGTGCGCCCCGAACTCCTGCACGAGGCTCGTGCGCGCAATATCCCGGTCAAACTGTCGCACAGCGCGACCGCAACTTCGGGCAGGCTGCGCGTCGCCTCGATTCGCGTCAACCCGATCTCGGGCGGCACGGCGGGCACCGGGCAGAAGATCAGCTGCGATGCCGTCCTCATGTCTGGGGGATGGACGCCGTCGCTGCATCTCTTCTCGCATACCAAGGGATCACTGGCATGGGATGAGGACCGCACCACCTTCCTGCCCAACGAGACCCCCGAAGACTGCGTCATCACCGGCGCGAGCCGCGGCCTGTGGGGAATTCAAGCCGCGCTGAACGACGGGGCCGAAAAGGGCCGCGCCGTGGTCGCCGCTCTGGGGCAGGACGCCCTGGCGGCGGAATACCATGTCCAGGACGACCGGACCGGCAGCGGCATCTCAATGAAGGAATTGCCGACCGACCTGAGCCCCGGCAAGGCCAAGGCCTTCGTCGACTATCAGAACGACGTCACCGCCAAGGACCTCCGCCTTGCCGTGCGCGAGGGCATGCGCTCGATCGAGCATGTCAAGCGCTACACCACCAATGGCATGGCGACCGACCAGGGCAAGATGTCGAACATCAATGGGCTGAACATCGCCGCCGACGCCCTTGGCAAGCGCCAGCCCGAGGTCGGCCTGACCACCTTCCGCCCGCCCTATACGCCGACCAGCTTCGGCGCCTTCGCAGGCTATCACCGCGGCGGACATTTCGAGGTGACGCGAAAGACCCAGATCGACAGCTGGGCCGAAGAGCATGGCGCAGCCTTCGAGCCCGTGGGCCAGTGGCGCAGGGCCTGGTATTTCCCCAAGGCGGGCGAGGACATGGACAAGGCCGTCTCGCGCGAATGCCGCGCGGTGCGGGCCTCGGTCGGGATCTTCGACGCATCCACTCTTGGCAAGATCGAGGTCGTGGGTCCGGATGCGGTCGAATTCATGAACCGCATGTACACCAATCCCTGGACCAAGCTGGGGGTCGGCCGCTGCCGCTACGGTCTGCTTTGCGGTGATGATGGCTTCATCCGCGACGATGGCGTGATCGGGCGCCTGGCGCAGGACCGCTTCCACGTCACCACCACGACGGGCGGCGCGGCGCGGGTTCTGAACATGATGGAGGACTACCTGCAGACCGAATGGCCGGATCTGAATGTCTGGCTGACCTCGACCACCGAGCAATGGTCCACCATTGCGCTCAATGGCCCGAACGCCGCAAAGCTTCTGGCTCCGCTGGTCGAGGGCGTGGAACTGACCGACGCGGCCTTCCCGCACATGTCCTGCGTCGAATGCAGGGTTGCGGGGATAACGGCCCGGCTGTTCCGGGTCAGCTTCACCGGCGAGATCGGTTTCGAGATCAACGTCCCTGCCCCGATGGGCCGGAAGCTGTGGGAATTGCTCTGGGCTGCCGGACAGCAATACGGCATCACCGCATATGGCACCGAGACCATGCACGTGCTGCGCGCCGAAAAGGGCTACATCATCGTCGGCCAGGATACCGACGGAACGGTCACGCCCTATGATGCGGGCATGGGCTGGGCGGTCGGCAAGACCAAGCCGGACTTTGTCGGCATGCGCGGCATGGCGCGCCCCGACCTGATCGCGAGGGGACGACGCCAGCTTGTCGGCCTGCTCACGGCCGATGGCTCGAAGCTTGAGGAAGGCGCCCAGATCGTCTTCGACCCGAAACAGGCGATCCCGATGAAGATGGTCGGTCATGTGACCTCGTCCTACCATTCTGACGCGGTGGGCCAGCCCATCGCCCTGGCGCTGGTCGAGGGTGGCCACGACCGGATGGGCGAGACGGTTCACATCCCGATGCCTGACCGCACCATTGCTGCGAAGATTACCGGAATGGTCTTCGTTGATCCCGAAAACGCACGGCTGAAGATCTGAGGAGACACCTGTCATGAATGCTCCACTTTCCGCCATTGCCCCGATGACGCTGGCCGAATCTTCCGCCGTCCGCATCGATGCAGGCAGCCATGTCGGTCGGCTGTCGCTGCGGGCGCGCGGCGATCTCTCCGCGCTGAACGAGGCGCTTGGGATGGTGCTGCCGACCCGGATCGGTGCCACGGTTCGCGGCCCGATCGAGGTGGCCTGTCTTGGCCCCGACGAATGGGTGATCCTTGCGCCACCCGGCGAGGTCGAGCGCCTTCAGTCGGCCTGCGCGGCGATCTATTCCAGCCATCCCCACAGCCTGGTCGATACCGGCGGTCGCGAAGTGACCTTCACTCTGACCGGACCACGCGCGGCGGAACTTCTGACGTTGGGCTGCCCGCGCGACATCGACGCAATCGCCAACGCCTCTGCGCGCCGGACCCTGTTCGACGGCGCGACGGTGATCCTCTGGCGCGATGCGGACGACCGCTTCCGCATGGACGTCTGGAACAGCTTCGCGCCCCACGTCCTTCACCTTCTCAAGACCGGCTGCCGCGAACTGGCCGCCGAGATCGCCTGACCCCCGGAGGAAATTTTCCATGTTCGACCGTCTTCCCAAGGGCGGCATCTCGGATGCCGTCATCGCAAGTGCCGTGGCCGAAGAACTGGACCGCCAGCGCGGCCAGATCGAGCTGATCGCCTCGGAAAACATCGTCTCGGCCAGTGTCATGGCAGCTCAAGGCTCGGTCCTGACCAACAAATATGCCGAGGGCTACCCGGGCAAACGCTATTACGGCGGCTGCGAATTCGTCGACAAGGTCGAGGCGGTTGCGATCGACCGCCTGAAGCGGCTCTTCGGGGCTGAACACGCCAACGTCCAGCCGCATTCCGGCGCGCAGGCCAACCAGGCCGTCTTCCTTGCGCTGCTTCAGCCCGGCGACCGGATCATGGGCCTGTCCTTGGCGCATGGCGGCCACCTCACGCATGGCTCGCCCGTTACCATGTCCGGCAAGTGGTTCGACGTCGTGTCCTATGAGGTCGATCCGGTCAGCCACCTGATCGACATGGAGAAGGTCCGCGAAAAGGCGCTGGAAACCCGCCCGAAACTGATCGTCGCCGGCGCCTCGGCCTACCCGCGTGTCATCGATTTCGAAGGCTTCCGCCGCATCGCCGACGAGGTCGGAGCCTATCTGATGGTAGACATGGCCCATTACGCCGGGCTGATCGCGGGTGGCCGGTATCCGAACCCCGTTCCTCACGCCCATGTCGTGACTTCGACCACCCACAAGACCCTGCGCGGGCCGCGCGGCGGCGTCATCCTGACGAATGACGAAGCCATCGCGAAGAAGCTGAATTCAGCGGTCTTTCCGGGCAACCAGGGCGGCCCCCTGATGCATGTGATCGCCGCCAAGGCCGTCGCCTTCGGGGAAGCCTTGCAGCCCGAATTCGGCGATTACGCGGCCCAGGTCATCGATAATGCGCGCGCGCTCGCCGACGTGCTTCTGGTCGGCGGTCTCGGCATCGTGTCGGGCGGAACGGACTGCCACATGGTCCTTGTCGACCTGCGGCCCAAGGGCGTGACCGGAAAGGCGGCCGAAATCGCGCTCGAGCGTGCGGGCCTGACCTGCAACAAGAACTCGATCCCGAATGATCCGGAAAAACCGTTCATCACCTCGGGTATCCGTCTGGGAACTTCAGCCGGCACGACCCGTGGTTTTCGGGAAGCCGAGTTCGAGCAGATCGGGAACCTGATCCTGCGCGTGATCGCCGCTTTGGCCGAAAGCCCGGAAGGCAATCCCGAGGTCGAAGCAGATGTCCGCGAAGAGGTGCGGGCACTTTGCGACGCCCATCCGATCTACGTATCGTGAACTGACCCCGGCCCTGCCCCGCATGTTTTGGGCCGGGCCATTCCCGCGGTTCCGTTCCCGCCTCGCTCTTGCCAACGGATTAAGACCGGTCGGCCGCCTGACGGCTCGCCGGAATGCTGAATGAAAGGTCCAGCAGCCATGTCACAGATCATCCTGACAGCTTCCTGCCCGGTGCGCACCGGCATCGTGGCGGCGATCTCCACCTTCCTTGCCGAGCAGGGCTGCAATATCCACGACAGTTCGCAATTCTCCGATGTCGAGAATGATCGCTTCTTCATGCGGCTTAGCTTCGTTTCCGAGAAAGGGGCAGACCGCGACAGCCTGACTTCAGAATTCGCCGCTGTCGCCGAGAAGTTCGACATGAACTTTGCCTTCCATGACCCGTCGAAGAAGATGAAGGTCATCATCATGGTCTCGCGCTTCGGCCATTGCCTGAACGACCTGCTCTATCGCTGGCGCATCGGCGCCCTGCCCGTCGATATCGTGGCGGTGATCTCGAACCATCTCGAGTATCAGAAGGTCGTCGTGAATCACGACATCCCGTTCCACTGCATCAACGTCACCAAGGCGAACAAGCCCGAGGCCGAAGCCGAGCAGATGCGCATCGTGCGCGAAACCGGTGCAGAACTGATCGTCCTTGCCCGTTACATGCAGATCCTTTCCGACCAGATGTGCCAGGAAATGTCAGGCCGGATCATCAACATCCACCATTCGTTCCTGCCGAGCTTCAAGGGCGCCAATCCCTACAAGCAGGCCTTCGAGCGCGGCGTGAAGCTGATCGGCGCGACCAGCCATTACGTCACCGCCGATCTCGACGAGGGCCCGATCATCGAACAGGACATCATTCGCGTCACCCATGCACAAAGCCCGTCGGATTATGTCAGCCTTGGCCGCGACGTCGAAAGCCAGGTGCTCGCCCGCGCCATTCACGCCCATATCCATCGCCGGGTTTTCATGAATGGCGACAAGACCGTCGTCTTCCCGGCAAGTCCGGGTGAATACGCCTCTGAGCGGATGGGCTGACGCCAGGCACGGTCGACCCGGCTTGCCCAGGTTACGGAACCTGACCGGGAAAATGACTCCGGTCGGGGAGCCTTGCCCATCAGCCTGCCCGGCCCAACCCCGCGGCAGGCCAAAAGGGCTTGTCGTCCCGCGGTCAGGGTAAGGCAATCACGATAACCGTGCGCCATCGGTTGCATAAGCGCGGAAGCGCCTGCAAAATAGTCCCCATTCGACACCGGTCACGAGTTGCCACCGGTTCGATCAAAGGGCCGATGATATCGGGACTTGCTTCAGCCGTCAGGACTGATTGACCGCCAGATCGCAACAGAAAGCCAGGAAGATGCGCCTGCACCTCGGCTGCCGGATGACCTACAAATTGGCGGCACGAACGCCGATGATCCTCATGCTGCAAGTGCATGATTCGCGGGCCCGCGATCTGGAAACACCCAACCTTCTGGCGACAGACCCGATTGTCCCGATCGAAAGCTTTCGTGACTGCTTCGGCAATTCCTGCTGCCGTGTCATGGCTCCGGCGGGCAAGTTCGTCGTATCCACCGACAGCATTCTACGCGACAGCGGCCAGCCCGATCCAAAAGATGTCACCGCAAGGCAACTGGCCGTCGAAAAGCTGCCCAGCGATGTGCTCACCTTCCTGCTGCCCAGTCGCTACTGCGAAACCGACATCCTGTCTGCCTATGCCTGGAAGTGTTTCGGGAATGAAGAACCGGGATGGTCGCGCGTGCAGGCGGTCTGCGACTTCGTGCACAAGCATGTCAGTTTCGGCTATGCGTATTCCCGCGCGACGCGCACCGCTGTCGATACCCTGAACGAAGCAGTAGGGGTCTGCCGGGACTATACACACCTCGCCATCGCGCTGTGTCGGTGTCTCAACATCCCGGCGCGTTACTGCACGGGCTATATCAGCGATGTCGGGCAACCACCGCCTCATCCAGAAATGGATTTCTCCGCCTGGATGGAAGTATACTTGGGCGGGCAATGGTGGGTCTTCGACCCGCGCAACAATGATGTGCGGGTCGGTCGCGTGCTGATGGGTCGAGGCCGTGACGCGGCCGATGTGGCCTTCGCTCTGAGTTTCGGCCAGCATGAGCTTGCAGAATTCCGAGTCTGGATCGACCCAATCGAAGCCGGGGATCATCGCTAGGGAAAGTTGCGGCCCTTCGCCTAAACGCAGTGCCGCCCTCGCCCGTCGGCAAGCGACTAGGCCGCTGCCAGAAACTCGTTGAGCATGGCCATTTCGGCGGCAGAAAGACGGATACCGCTCCGCAGGGACGTTTCGCGTGCGCTGAACCTGCGCTGTGAAGGAAGGCGTGCGCCTTGACCAAGAATGGCCGAAAACAGCAATTCTGCGCGCGAGAACGGATCGCCACCCCGCCCGGCCGCAAATTTCTCTGGGCTGAATGCGATCACCAATTCACCGTGATGGGGCGAAAGTGAGGTTGTGCCCAGATAGTCCAGCGCTTCGGGACTGGTCAGGTCGCCGATCATCGCACCGGCGAGCAACTCGATCATGGTCGAAATGGCCGAGCCCTTGTGGCCACCAAAGGTCAGCATTGCCCCCGCCAGCGCGTCTTCCGGGTCTGTCGTCGGGGTGCCGTCAGGGCCGATGGCCCAGCCTTCGGGGATCGGCTTTCCGGCCCGGCGGTGCAGCTCGATCTCGCCCCGTGCAGCAACCGATGTCGCGAAATCGAATACATAGGGCGGGTGATCGGGGCGAGGCCAGCCAAACGCGAGGGGGTTGGTGCCCAGCAATGGTTGGGTTCCTCCCGCAGGTGCGACAGTCGAATAGCTGGGGCACATGGCCAGCGCCGCGAGCCCCATCCCGGTCAATGCCTCGACCTCGGGCCAAAGCGCCGAAAAATGCGTGCAGGAGTTGATGGCGAGGGCCGCGATGCCCTGGTCTTTGGCGCGCTGTGCGAGAACCGGCGCGCCGATCGCAAAGGCGGCGGGCGAAAACGCCCCTTTGGCATCGACGCGCAGCAAGGCCGAGCCATCATCGATCAGCTCTGGTTCGGCCTGCGGAGCGACCTTGCCTGCTCGCACGGTTTGAAGGCAGCCTTCGATCCGATAGATGCCATGCGATTTGCAGGCGTCACGCTCGCCCGCCACGATGACGGCGGCGACGGCTTCGGCCTGCAGAGCCGATAGCCCGTTCTGAGAAAATATCCGGGTGACGATCTGCGTCAGTTCCTCGACGCTTAGCGTGGTCGTATCGGTCATGGAGCCTCCACTCATGCGCAGTTCAGTATTTTTTATGAATACTAAACGTATGCAATACGCGCAACAGCCCGCAAAGTCGGCAGATCATGTCGTACGTGTACCCGCTGCGGCCTGACTTTGCTGTTCGAAACCAAGGCAATCGTCGCGCATCTGGCAACGCCTCATGCAGCACCACGCAATTTGCATACTTTGTGTATTTTATATTTGATTATTGTGTCGACAGGCAACATACAAGTTGCGGGAATCGGTCCTTGCAGACCGGAAATCCAACACGGGAGCTAAGAAAATCATGAAGACTTCGGCTATTGCGCTGGCCCTTGCGACAGCGACTGCCCTGACCACCCCCGCTTTTGCAGACAAGCTTGACGACATCATTTCGTCGGGCACACTGCGCTGCGCTGTCGTTCTTGACTTCCCGCCGATGGGGTCGCGCGACGAGAACAACGAGCCCATCGGCTTCGACGTCGACTATTGCAACGATCTTGCCGCCGCGCTTGGCGTCGAGGCCGAGATCATCGAAACCCCCTTCCCCGAGCGCATCCCCGCGCTGATGTCGGGGCGCGTGGATGTTGGCGTTGCCTCGACCTCGGATACGCTTGAGCGTGCCAAGACGGTCGGCATGTCGATCCCCTATTTCGCGTTCGAAATGGCTGTCACCGCCAATGACAAGGCAGGCATTGGTTCGTTCGACGACCTCAAGGGCAAGACGGTCGGTGCGACAGCAGGCACATTCGAGGCAATTGCGCTGGAAGAGCAGGTCAAGGCCTGGGGCGAAGGCAGCTTCCGTCCCTACCAGACGCAGGCCGACGTCTTCCTCGCACTGAGCCAAGGGCAGATCGACGCGACGGTCTCGACGTCGACTGTGGCACAGGCCAATGTCAAGACCGGTAACTTCCCCGGCATCACGGTCGTGGGCAAGGCGCCTTTCGACACCGATTATGTGGCGCTGTTCACCAATCGCGAAGAATACGGGATGCTGAACTACCTGAACCTGTTCGTGAACCAGCAGGTTCGGACCGGCCGCTATGCCGAACTTTATGAAAAATGGGTTGGCGGCGAGCTGCCCGACCTGACCGTGTCGGGCGTCTACCGCTAAACTGACGACAGGACCGCCGGGACAGACATGCTCCGGCGGTCCGCGATCTGGGGCGGCAGATTGATGTTCAACTATACGTTTCACTGGAACCAGGCATTGCGGGCCCTGCCGCAGATGCTTGAGGGGGCTTTGGTCACGCTGCAGATCGCGGTGCTGTCCATGGCGATCGGTCTTGCGATCGCCATCGCGCTCACGCTGTTCAGGCTTTCGGGCAACCGGGCACTGGGTGGTTTTGCGCGGGCCTGGGTCGAAGTTGCCCGCAACACGCCGGCACTTTTCCAAATCTACATGGCGCATTTCGGGCTGGGCGGGATCGGTATCCATCTCAGCCCCTACACGGCCCTGCTGGCCGGCATCGCGTTCAACAATGCGGGCTACCTGGCCGAAAACTTCCGGGGTGCCCTGAAGGCCATTCCTGATACGCAGACCCGGGCGGGTCGGTCGCTTGGGATGAGCGCGCTGCAATCCTTCAGGCTGATCGTGCTGCCGCAGATGCTGCGGGTGGCATTCCTGCCGATGACGAACCAGATGGTCTGGGCGATCTTGATGACCTCGCTCGGCGTCACGGTCGGCATGAACACCGATCTCGCCGGCATCACCCAGGACCTGAACGCGCGGTCCTTCCGCACCTTCGAATTCTTCGCGCTGGCGGCGGTGATCTATTACGTGATCGCCAAGCTCGTCACGCTGGCTGCCCGGCTGATTGCCTGGCGCATGTTCCGGTACTGAGGGGGTCGCCATGTTCGATACCGCAATGACCGCCAACGACCTGTGGTTCCTCGCCAAGGGCGCGGCGATGACACTTGCCGTGACCGGCGTATCCGTGACGGTCGGAACCCTGATGGGTGTTCTGTTCGGTGTGATACGGTTCCAGCTTGGCCCGATCTGGGCCGCGCCGCTGACTTTCGCTCTGGACGTGTTCCGTTCCGTCCCGCTGCTAATCCAGTTGGTGCTTGGGAATGCGTTCCAGTCGATTGCAAAGCTTGGTTGGGGGCCGTTCACGACTTCCTGCGTGATCCTGTCGCTGTACACGGCGGCCTACTGCACCGAGATCGTGCGCGGTGCGATCGATTCGGTGCCCGGCACGACCCGCCGGGCGGCGCGATCTCTGGGCATGACCTGGTGGCAGGACATGCGCTACATCGTCGCGCCGCTCGCCACCCGCATCGCCCTGCCTTCCTGGATCGGGCTGACACTCGGCGTGATGAAGGATTCCTCGCTGGTGCTCTGGCTCGGACTGATCGAGCTGTTGCGCGCTTCGCAGATCCTGGTGACGCGCCTGCAAGAGCCGCTGTTCATCCTGACGGTCTGCGGCCTGATCTACTTCCTGCTCAGCTTCCCCATCGCTCGTCTCGGTGGGTATCTGGAAAAACGGTGGTCCAATGATTGAGATCGAAAACGTCCGCAAGTCCTTCGGCCCGCTTGAAGTGCTGAAAGGGATCGACCTGACCGTCCAAAAGGGCGAGGTCCTGACTGTCATCGGTGGCTCGGGTTCGGGCAAGTCCACGCTGCTGACCTGCATCAACGGGCTCGAGCCCATCGATTCCGGGCGCATTCTGGTGGACGGCACGGATGTTCATGCCAAGGGCACCGACCTGAACAAGCTGCGTCGCCATATTGGCATCGTCTTTCAGCAGTGGAATGCCTTCCCGCACCTGACCGTTCTGGAAAACGTCATGCTGGCGCCCCGGAAGGTTCTGGGCCTCTCGAAATCAGAAGCCGAGGAAATGGCGGTCAAGCAGTTGACCCATGTCGGTCTGGGCGACAAGCTCAAGGTCTATCCGAGCCGGATGTCGGGCGGTCAGCAGCAGCGGATGGCTATCGCCCGCGCGCTGGCGATGTCGCCATCCTACATGCTGTTCGACGAGGTAACCTCGGCCCTCGATCCCCAGCTTGTCGGCGAGGTTCTGGACACTCTGCGCATGCTCGCATCGGAGGGCATGACCATGATCTGCGTCACGCATGAGATGAAATTCGCGCGTGAGGTTTCGGATCGGGTGGCCTTCTTCCACAAGGGCGTGATGGCCGAGATCGCGAAGCCGGATGCGCTCTTCGGAGCGCCGGAAACGCCCGAGCTGCAGCAGTTCCTGGCAGCGACGCATTGAGGGCATG
>NZ_JAVQLW010000005.1:0-37500 GCF_031822435.1 Paracoccus sp. MBLB3053
ATGAGCCCCACCTCTCTCTCTGTCGTCATTCCCTGCCATAACGAAGAAGGTGCGATCGCCGAGCTGATCGCCGAATGCTTCGCGGCCCTGCCCGAGCGCGAGATCGAGGTCATCATCGTCGATGACGGTTCTCAGGACGCCACTGCCGCGCGGGTGCTGGAACTGGCCGCGCATGAGCCGCGCCTGCGCCTGATCCGCCATGCGCGGTGCTGCGGGCAATCGACGGCGATCCGCAGCGGCGTCGCGGCGGCGCGCCATGACTGGGTCGCGACGCTGGACGGCGATGGACAGAACCCGCCCGACCAGATTCCGGTGCTGATCGCAGCCTTGGACATCGCGCCCGTGGCCAGGATCGGGCTGGTGCAGGGTCAACGTCTGGGTCGCCGCGACACCGCCAGCAAACGCGTCGCCTCGCGGATGGCCAATGGGTTGCGCAATGCCGTGCTGCGGGATGGGGTAACGGATTCCGGCTGTGGGTTGAAGCTTTTCCGACGCGAGGCTTGGCTCGCCATGCCCTTCTTTGACCATATCCACCGCTTCACGCCGGCAATGATGCGCCGCGACGGGTGGGAGGTGCTGATCAGCCCCGTCAACCACCGCCCGCGCTTGTCAGGTCGATCGAACTACTCGAACCTGCAGCGCGCGCTGGTCGGCGTGGTCGACCTGCTCGGCGCTGCATGGCTGATCCGGCGCAGCGGGCGACCCCGCCCGGTGCATTCGGAAAGCCACGCCGGTGAAGCCTTGCTGCGGGGTCGCGATTAGATATTGCGGCTGGACGCGGCGGCGAATCCGGCCTCAATGAACTGGCCCAGCGATGGAGTTCCCATGCCCCGCCCCCGCAGCCTGCGCCGCGATCTTGCCCTTGGCTTCAGCGCGGGAATCGTCCTGACCTGGCTGATCGCGCTGCTGGTCGGCTGGACGATCCTGCGCAGCGAGATCGACGAGGTTTATGATGCCGCACTTGGCCGCACTGCCGACCGGATCCTGGCGATCGAGGAAATTCAGCGCGGCACGCCTGGACGCAGCGACCTTTTGGCCAGGATGATCGGCCCGGAGGGCCAGGTGCTGTTCCGCTCTCGTCATGCAGATGGCGCACTGTTTGACGTAAACCGGAATGAAGGCTTCTCGGATGCGGGCAACATGCGGCTTCTGACGCTGAAAACCGAAGGCGGCGGGCTGTTGCAGGTCGCGGCCCCGCTTGAGGAACGCAGCGCTGCCGCGCGCGAGACCCTGGCCGGCATGCTGCTGCCCTCCGTCCTCTTGCTGCCGCTGGCCTTTCTGGGCGTCAGCTGGTTCACCCGCCGCCGCCTCGCCCCCGTCGATGATCTGTCACGCGAGGTGGCTGGACGCGATGCGCGCGATCTGCGCCCGTTGGGACTGAGCGACCTGCCCGCCGAGTTGAAGCCGATCCAGAGGGCAGTCGATCAGTTGATGGCGCAGCTGGACATTGCGCTGACTGCCGAGCGCGATTTTTCCTCGAATGCAGCGCATGAATTGCGCACCCCGATCGCAGCGGCCTTGGCCCAGACCCAGCGTCTGGTCGCCGAAACCAGGGACCCCGCGGCCCGCGCCCGCGCCGAAGGCATCGCGACCTCGCTGCGCCGCCTCTCGCCCCTGTCGGAAAAACTGCTCGATCTGGCCCGTGCCGAAGGCATGACGGGCCGCGATCACGGGCTGCATGACATGGTTCCGGTGATGCGTCTGCTGGTCTCGGATTTCGACGGGCGGGTGCGGCTCGAACTAGCCGAAGATCCCGCGCCGATTGCCATGGATATCGATGCATTCGCCGTCCTCGCCCGCAACCTGATCGAAAACGCGCTGGTCCATGGTCTGCCGCCCGTGGTCGTGCGCCTGAGTAAGGAAGCACTGGTCGTGGAGAATTCCGGCCCGCCCATCAGCCCCGAAGCGCTGGCCAAGCTGACCCACCGCTTTGAGCGCGCCGGGAGCCAGAAACGGGGCTCGGGTCTTGGCCTAGCCATTGTCGAGACCATCGCTCACAACACCGACGCGTCCCTGCACCTGACGTCGCCGGCGCCAGGAAAAACAGATGGGTTGCGAGCCGAGGTCCGCTTCAAATCATCCAATGAATGAACGGCCTCGCGCAAGGACGTAAGGCAGGAGACGGAAGACGAAAGACAATTTGGGACTGTCCCACAGTTGCGCGCCTTCGTGATCCCGCTCTTGGCGGACCCAATGATTGGAGTTGGCTGGCATTGCTGCCCCTTCGCCGCCCCCTGGAAGATGCGGTCCCGTTGATCCGAAAAATGTGCATAAGTGGATTGCGGCACGAACGCAGCATGATGCTGCGAGCAAGGAGAAGCCCGTGGCAAAGCGACTGCGCCCCAACCACAGCCTGGTGTGCAAGGGGGCACGCTCGGCAAGGCGGGTCTGATGCCGAGCGCAAGAAGATGCCCGATCCTACCGCAAAGCTGAGCGTCTACCGCCAGTCCATCGTGCCGGGGATCCGCCGGGGCAGCGTGTGGGACAAACCCCGCCCGGTATCGGACGCCGATTTGACGCTCATGCACCGGATCGACAGGCTGCACACGGATTGTGAAATTTAGCGAATTTCTCGGGGGCAGAGTTTTTTTCCACGCCCTCTATTGACTTAAATGACCAATTTAGTCAGCCATACGCAACCTCAGGATGATCTAGCCTGGCAGCAATGCCAGTCGTGATATCTTCGAATCGCGCCAGCTTCTGCCAGCCTTTTCCGTCAAAATCCGCGCGCGACAGCGCGTCTGGCCTGGCCGAGAACTGGACATGGATCAACCCCTTTGCAACATGCACGAATTTCCTGCGGCCGAGCAGGTCGCTGCCGGACCCTTTTCCTTCAGCGGACCGGGCGGGCGCCTTGCGGCGGGCCATGAACTGCGCCCTGTCGATCGGGGCCGGGCAGACAGCCTTGACGTCCGTGTGGCCGAGGCTTTCCGATGCAGCCGCCCGGGCGCAGTGATCGGAGGAGCCCTGCCCTTCCGGCGCATGGACGACGACTTCCTGTGGTGTTCCCAAAGGCCCGAATACGGGCCTGCAACGGCAGGGCCGGATGATTGCGCCTCGGGCGAGGCGGTATTGCAGACCGAAACTTCCTCTCGGCTTTATGGCGAAGCCGTGTCTGAGGCCCTTCGGGTGATGGATCGGGAAAGGACCGGCAGGGACCCCCTGCGCAAGATCGTCTTGGCACGCACCTTGGCCGTGATCGCGCCCGACCGCATCGCGCCCGATCCGTTGATGGCCCGGCTGGGCGAGGACCCGTCCGTCACCGCGTTCAAGGTCGCGCTGCCGGCAAGATCTGACAGCGCCGCGGCGCGATGGCTGGTTGGTGCCACGCCCGAATTGCTGCTGGAAAAGCGGGCCGGGCGAATTCAGTCCTATCCGCTGGCAGGTTCCGCCCGCCGCAGCCATGATCCGGTCAGTGACGCCGAGGCCTGTTCCAATCTCGCTCGCTCCGAGAAAGACCGGCGCGAACATGCGATGGTGGTCGAATATATCCTAGACACGCTGTCCCCGTGGTGCCGAAACCTTGGCTGCCCCGAGGGGACCGGCCTCACCTGCACCCGCAGCATGTGGCATCTGGGCACGCGGATCGTCGGTGATCTGAAGAACGACACCGTTCCCTCGGTCATTCTCGCGTCAGCCTTGCATCCGACGCCGGCGGTCTGCGGCCTGCCCCGAGATCGCGCAGCCGCGCTGATAGATAGGCTCGAACCGGTGTCGCGCGATTTCTATGCCGGGGTGGTCGGATGGTGCAACCAGCGCGGGGACGGGGCCTGGCAGGTGGCAATCCGCTGCGCCGAATTGTCCGGCAATCGCGCCCGGCTCTTTGCCGGCGCGGGCATCGTCCCGGGATCCGATCCTGACTCCGAGACCGCCGAAACCGGCAGCAAGTTCGCGGCGCTCTTACGCGCCTTCGGACTTCCCGGCGATGCCGCGCTGGAACTGGATGCGTCGGCCCGTCTCGAGGAAATCGGCGCATGAGCGAGCCCCGATCAGAACTGGACTGGTATCCACTGACCCTCGCCCAGCTTGATTTCTGGGAGGAGTTCCGGGCACATCCCGGGGTTGCCGTCTCGACCGTGGCCCATGCCATCTGCTTCCGGGGCGCATTGAACCCTGATGCGCTTGCACGTGCGATCCAGACGACAATTGCCGAAACCGATGTCTTTGCGCTGCGGTTTCGTGAGGGGCCCGAGGGGCCGCGACAGGCGGTCAGCGCGAATTGGGCGCCAGAGCTTCGCCCAATTGACCTTCGCCTTCAACCCGCCCCTGAAAGGCAGGCGAAGGCGATGATGCAGGCGGATCTCGACAGCCCGCTAGACCTGACTGGCGCAGGGCTCTCCGCGCAATGGTTGATGCAGACCGGCACGGAGGAGTGGATTTGGTATTGTCGGGGCCACCATATCTTTTTGGACGGATTTGCCATGGCGCTGATCGAGCGCCGCGTCGCGCAGCTTTATGCCCACCTCACGCAGGGAAGCGAGCCGGGCGAAGCCTTTGCTGCATTCCCGCAATTTCTGGCCGAGGAGGAGGCCTATCGCCAGGGCCCGCGTCATACGGCAGCTGCGAAATATTGGCGCGAGCAGATTGGTCGCACTCCGGGCTTGCCCGCCTTGCGCAAAGGGTCCGAAGACTATCCCGCAGTTCCCCTATTGTCTGAGATGGATCTTTCGGATCTTTCCGAGCCGCTGCGGGCCCTGGCCGCGCGGCTTGAACTGGGGATAGTCGATCTCTTGACGCTGCTCTCCGCGATCTGGCTTTGGCGTCATCCTTGCTGCCAGGACGATGTGGCGCAATGCCCGCGAACTGTCTGGCTCCCTTTCATGAGCCGCTTCGGCAGCATCAGCGCACGGGTTCCGGCGATGGTGGTGAACATCCTGCCATTTTGCGTCGCGCCCGATCCCGCCCTTGGATTTACCGAAAACTTGCAGGCCCTTGCTCATGAGCTTCGCCAGATGCGCCGCCATGGCCGTTACCGAATCGAGCAGATCACCCGCGACCAAGGGCTTGATAGCCAGCATCGCTTTTTTTTCTCACCGCTTATCAACGTCATGCCCTTTGACCGCCCGCGCTTCCAGGACTGCACGGTTGAACACGAGGTTCTGGCGGCGGGGCCTGGCGACGGCTTCAACATGAGCTTTTCCTGCGATAGCGCAGGCGATGGGCTGGCGCTTTGTCTCGAGGCCGATCCCGCCTTGACGCCCGCCGCCATGTTCGATTTCCACCGTCGCGCCTTTCCCGAGTTTTTGCACCAATGTGCTGCGCAACCGGCCAACATTACCCTGGAAGAAACTTTCGGCTGATCAGGCCGTGGGGACCGTCTCGGACCACGTCATCATTGTAAAGTTTTCGCGGAAGGCAAAGCGCGCAAGGTGGTCGTCAATGACCGCGCGCAGCATGGCCACGGCCTCGGCCTCCGAGGTCGTGATGGTCACCTCCAGATCGTCGGCCCCCGCCCGCATTTGCGCGCTGCCCTTCTGAAATTTGACATGCGCCTGGTCGCCCTCGACCGTGGCAGGAACCTTATGGGCGAAATGCTTGCAAAGCTGGGTCATGTAGCGCTGCGCATTGGGCGTGGCGAAGTGTCCGGTCGTTTTTAGCATGGTAGACATAATACTAACCTGAGTTATTTAGTCGGTAACTGACGGCAGGAAGCCGTTCTGACCGGAACTTGTCAAGCGGAAGCTCCTTTTCCGCCCTTCAATTCCGAGCCAACGCTCTGACAATTATCCGAAAACTTGGGCGCCGAGATCGATCCGGCGCCGCAACCGCTAAACAGGCCTTGCTTGCCGTTCTCGGCACCGGCGTAGCAGCGGACGCATTCACCTTTACGGAAAATTCAGTGGTAACAATGCGCAGGTCGAGGCGCCTCGGGCGCCTGATCAGTTCGGGCTGAAGCGCTCATTGAGGGACCTGAAACGCTGCCGGTAAGCTATGCTCTGTCGAGAGCAGAAATGCATTTAGCTGTCACATCCAAGTCGCCTTGTCGGAACCACTCCCCGAACTTTCCGAGATCAATCCTGACCTGCGGCAATTCCGGCGAAGAGAATGGACAGCCTGGTCAGGATCTCCTCGGCCTGAAATGCCGTGTCGACGGGGCCTTTGCGATGCCGTTTGGGAAGCTGGACCCCATCGACCACGTCCAGCATCATTCCTGCCAGGCGTCCTGAATCAACCCGTGGAACCCTACCGCCAGATATTTCCCGCTCGATCCATTCCACCAACAGCTCGCGGGATCGGATGGCGCCGCTGTCGTAGATCAGGGCATTTAACTCTGGCGCGAGCAGGCTTTCGCGATTCACCAGTGTCACAAGCGCCCGGCGTTCCGCCGCCAGCCTTTCGTCAAGGTCGAGGCGAAAGATCCTGCGCAGTACCTCTGTCAGCGGGACATTTTCATCGTCCGGGCGCGGGAGGTCGAGGATCAGATGGCTACGGGACACGATCGTGTCGAGGAAGAGTTGCCGCTTGTCCTCGAACTGCTGGTAGAGATCCCGTTTCGACATGCCTGCGGTCCGCGCGATGTCTGACATCGTGGCCTTGGCAAACCCCTTTTCGATGAAGGTTGTCATTGCTGCATCAAGGATCGACGCCCGGCGAACGTCATCGGCCATCGCCTTTGGCCGGCCGCGCGGCTTTGCACCGGCCCCGGCGTCGCGTTCGCTCTCCATTGACATGACTTCAGCTTCCCCTATTTTTGGAACTCAATAGGTACCATATAAAAATGCTACGGACGAGCGGGTCGGTGGCAGATTTCGAAAGGCTTCACAATGACGACGCGTCGCACTTTTATGATCGGCCTCGGCGCTGCCGGCACAGTCGCCTCCCTGTCGCTACCCGCCATGGCATCCGCGCCTGCCCCGCAGGCGGCGACCGCAATCACCAAGGTCTTTGGTGACGGGCTGCGCTTTGTCGCGATCGCTGTTCACTACGACAGCTCGGTGCAGGCCGATGCGCTTGACGCCGAGGATTTCATTGTAGAGGGGCGCACGGTCACCGATGTCTATCCGGCCAACGCACCCGAACCTGGCACACGCGCTGATGAAGGCAGCTACGTGATCGTTGTCCTTTCATCGAACGATGAAGCGGCGCGCCTAAAGCAGGAGCAGGACCGTTCCGCGCAACCGAAAATGGCCGGAGGCAAACCAAGCTGGAAAGCTGGTGATCCCAACGTGTCTGACGTGACATGGCACAGTCCCGCAGCCGTTCTGGCCACTCCTGATGGCGATGTCGCGACCTCTTCTGTACGAAACCTCGTCGTGGATCAGTTCGAACAGCGCGTCTGGCAAGACCCGGATACGGGTGACACCTTGCCCTACAACCTGTTCATCCCGAACGGATACGATCGGGCAAAATCCTACCCGCTGGTCAATTTCATGCATGACGCAGGCGCGACCAGCGAAGATCCCCTGATGACGCTCAAGCAAGGGCTGGGCGCGATCTCATGGGCTTCGCCGCAGGATCAGGCGGCACGCCCTGCCTTTGTCCTTGCGCCGCAATATGCAGAGATCATCGCGGACGACGAGAACAATACCTCGTCGATGCTGGATACCACGATCAATCTGATCAAGTCGCTGACGCGGGAATTCTCGATTGACCCCGCCCGGCTTTATACAACGGGCCAGTCGGGTGGCGGCATGATGTCGATCGCCATGAACGTGAAGTACCCCGATTTCTTTGCCGCGAGCTTCCTTGTGGCATGTCAGTGGGGGCCTGAACTGGTGGAACCCATGGCGGGGAACCGGATGTTCATCATCACCTCGCAAGACGATGGCCGCGCCTTCCCCGGTCAGAATGCCCTGACCGAGGCCCTGGAAGCCGCCGGGGCCACGGTGGCGCGGGCGGTCTGGGACGGGACCTGGACCGACGACCAGTATCAGTTCGCCTTCGACGATCTGAACGCCGAAGGGGCGCGGATCAATTATGTCAGCTTCGCCAAGGGCACGGTGATCCCCGAAGGGGAAAGCACCGAGGGCGCTGCGGGTCATCAGAATACCTGGCGCCTGGCCTATTCCATCGAGCCGGTTCGCGCCTGGCTGCTGCGGACCGATCCGTAGGTTACAAGCATGTGCAAATCCCTGATCCTCGCCCTGCCCATCACCCTCTCGATTGCCTTGTCAGGTGCCGCGCAGGCCGAGTCCCCGACCGACTCGACGCTGGTCGCGGCCAAAGAGGCCACCGATGCCGGAAAACTTGCACAGGCCATCCCGCTTTACGAACAGGCCGCCGCGCAGGGGCAAGCGAGCGCGGAAAGTGATCTTGCACGGATCTATCTGGAGGGCGGCGACGGGGTCGTAGCCAACCATGATGCCGCCATGCATTAGGCGCAAAAAGCCGCCGAGGATGGGGACAGCAGGGGATATCTCTATCTTGGTCAGATCTGGATGAAAGGCCTTGGCGTTCCCGTCGATCTGGATCAGGCCACGCATTATTTCACGAAAGGCGTAGAGGCTGGCGACAGAAAGGCCCCTCGATATCTGGGGCTGATCGCCGAGGCCCGGGGGGATGACGTCGCTGCCGCCGAATGGTTCGCTGAAGGTGCCACAGCTGGAGACATAACCAGCCAGATCTATCTCGGCCAATCCTATGAGAACGGTGCAGGCGTCACGCAGGACTATGCGCAGGCGATGCACTGGTACCAGGTCGCTGCCGAACGTGGGGACCACGTGGCATCCGACGGCTTGGTCGGCGAAGCAGGCCTTTATGCTCGTGGGCTCGGGGTTTCTCAGGACCTTGCAAGGGCCAAGGCCCTTTATGAACAGGCTGCGGCTCTCGGCAACGTCACGGCGCAGGCGGCGCTTGCCGATCTGGCTGACCAAGTTTCCCAAGACTGAAAATGGAAAATTCCATGTTGAACAGAGCTTTCCTTCCGCTGCTGATTGCCGTGTCCTTTGCCACGACAGCCAAAGCCAACACGCATTTGCCCAGTGCGGACGATATCAGGCAGATGGCGCAAGAACTGTCGCTCACCGATCTGGACGTGCATCCCGATGAAAAGGGCTCGGATGCGACTGGTACGCTGCCCAGTGGCACGCGTGTCGAGCTTGACCTGCATCGCAACGGCAAGCTGGACAAAATCGAAGCCCGTGGACATCAGACCATGCCGCTGGCCGATCTGATGCCGCTCATGCCGACGCAATTTTCAGCACCGTCCCTCACCCCGCAAAGTCCCATCACCAAGCTCGAATTCGATGATGACCACTTGGAAATCGAAGGCAGGACTGGCGACGGTCAGGAGTTCAAGGCCGAGTTCTCTGCTTCCGGGCGCTTGTTGGAATGGAAGCAGGATTGAAATGGCCCGACGCACTGCGCAATGAACACCCTGAAGCTCGGGCCAATGCGACAATGAATGACTTCGCCTTTTCGCGGGCCACTCTTGTCGATGGTTCCTGCCGCGCTTGACCAAAGCATCATCAACACGGCGCTGCTCCGCATGGCCAGCGACCTTGGGGGGGACTTCCCATCTCGGCTGGGTTGTAACCGCCTTCATGCTGGCGTCCACAAGCGCGACGCCGATCGTCGGCACTCTTTCCGACAATTTCGGCCGACGGTCGTTCTTGCGTGACGTCCATGTTATGTGGCCTGGCGCAGTCCATGCCGCAGCTCCTTATGCCGGTTGCTGCACGGTATCGGCGCCGGCGGGGAACGCGTGCGCTGTCAGGGGCTCCTCTCCGGCGCCTTTGCATTTCCAGCCCCGCCGGGCCGCTGCCGGGAAGCGTATTGACTACGACACTGTCTGGAGATGGGTGTCCTCATCAACGTGCCCATCGGTTTGCTCGCGCTTATCTGTGCCCTGCCACCACCCCCGCCGCGCAAATTTCGCCGCATTTATTTCGCCGGGGCGGCGCTGCTTGTCACCGGTACCCCGGCGCTATACTGAAACAAGGAGGCGGTCTATCATCTGCTTTTCCGAGCTTCGGCCGAAACGGTCCTGGCCCTTGCAGCCAATCCCAAACGCCTCGGCGCACGCGTCGGCATGACGGTTGAGCTGCATAGCCGGGGCTTGGCGCCGACCCACCATATCCCTGTCCATTTGATCGTCCCGGGCGCAGGGCTTACTTCCGACGGCACCCGCGTCGCGGCCGAACGTTCGAGTTCGCATGCCTTGCAGGAATGGAAGCGCGACTGAGCGAAGCGGCCATTCGTCCGCCTCGCCCCGCCCCCTGCGCATGGCCGATCAGTCCAGCGACTTCACGCTGGCATCGGCCTCGCCCTTGAGCCAATAGCCTGCGGCCTTCAGCCCTTCACGCGGATGGCCGCGATGCTCGAAATGGTCGCGCAAGGCACGGGCGACCCCCGCCTCGGCGGCGATCCAGATGAAGCCGCGGCCTTCGGGCAAGGCGAACTCACCCACGCCCGCCAGAACCGGCGCGGGATCGGCGGGATCGGCGCGATGCAGCCATTTCGCCTGATGGCTGGCGCGGCTTTGCCAGACCTGCTCCTCGGCCGGGTCGGTGACGAGGCCAAAAGTCACGACCTGCATGCCTTCGGGCATTTCCTCGACCCAGCGGCCCATCGCGGGCAAGGCGGTCTCGTCTCCGATCAGCAGCCACCAATCGAAGACCGGCGCGATCACCGTCGAACCGCGCGGGCCACCGATACTAAGCTTGGCGCCGATCTCGGCATCGACCGCCCATTGCGTCGCGGGACCGGCCTCGTGAATGGCGAAATCAAGGGTCAGCGTGCGGGACTCGCGGTCGAACGCGCGGGGAGTGTAGTCGCGCATCTCGGGCTTCTCGGCGCCGGTCTCGAAGAACAGCTTGATATGGTCATCCGGCCCGAGGCTCTGGAAATCTGCCAACTCCTCGCTGTGCAGGACGAAGCGGATCATGTTGGGTGTGACCCAGGTCTTTTCCTGCACGCTCAGCACGCGGCGGCGGGTGTCGAAACGGTGGCGGGTGATGATCTGGTCCATTCCGGTCGTCCTGCCGCCGCGGCGGCTGTCTTGTCTGCTGGCTGGGTCCGGAATGGACTGGCTGCGAATGGTCTGCGCCGTGCTTTGCAAAAGCGCGGCAATGCTGGAAATGCGTTCTTCGCCGGGATCATGGCGCAGCACCTCGGTCAGGGCCGACTTGATCTCGTGCATGCCGGCGCGGATCGGGTCGCGACCCTCTTCGGCCTTGGCCCAGTCGCGGGTCAGCATCGCCTGTACCGAGGCGCGGTTCGCGGCAAGGAAGGCCTGCCCCTCGGTGGTGATGGCAAAGGACTTCCGCCCGGCGGAAGGCTCGGTTTGGATATGTCCCATATCCTCGAGCGCGGCGAGGTTCGGATAAACCACGCCGGGGCTGGGGATGTAGCGGCCCGCGCTGCGGGCCTCGATGGCGCGGATCAGCTCATAGCCGTGGCTTGGCGCCTCGGCGATCAGCGCCAGCAGGAAAAGCCGCAATTCGCCGTAATCGAAAGGCCCGCGCCCGCGGCGATGTCCGCCGCGGGCTTTGTGTTTCATGTCATGGTGATGATGATGTTTCATGCCGACAAGATAATTCAGATATATCGTAAATCAAGATATATCTGAATTTTGTCACATCATTCCCGGCAACCACAGCGCCAGCGCGGGGAAAACCAGGATCAGTCCCAGGCGCAGGAAATCCGCCGCGACATAGGGCATGATGCCGCGAAAGATCCGCATCACCGGCAGCTTGGGCAGCATGGCCTTGAGGATGAAGACATTCAGCCCGACCGGCGGCGTGATCAGGCTGATCTCGACCACGATCACGGTGACAATGCCCCACCAGACAAGGTCAAAGCCCAGCCCCTCGATGATCGGGGCGACGATCGGCACGGTCAGGAAAATCATCGCGAACCCGTCCATCAGGCAACCCAAAACAAGGTAGAAGCCCAGCAGGCACAACACGATCATGATCGGGCTGAGTTCCAGCGACTGGATGAAGCGGATGGCCTCGCCCGAGATACCCGAGAGGTTGATGAACTGGTTCAGGACCAACGCGCCCGCCGCCACGATGAAGATCATGGTCGAGATCCGCGCGGCCTCGAGCAGGCTTTCGGCCAGCACAGGCCAGCTTAGCTTGCGGCGCAGGATCAAGAGCAGGAAGGCCCCGCCCGCGCCGATGCCTCCGGCCTCGGTGGCGGTGAACCATCCCTGCACGAGCCCGGCCATGATCAGCGCAAAAAGCGCGATCACGCCCCAGATCTTGCCAAGCGCCGAGAATTTCTCACGCATGGTGAATTGCCGGTCGCGCGGCGCCCAACCCGGCCGCAGGGCGGCAATGACCGCCATCACGCCGACATAGATCACCACCTGCGCCAGCCCCGGCAGGATGCCCGCGACGAAAAGTTCGCTCACATTCTGCTGGGTCAGCAACGCATAGATGATCAACGCGCCCGAGGGCGGGATCAGCACGCCCATCGTGCCCCCTGCCGCGATCGAACCCGCCGAGAAGCCCGGCTCATAGCCCGCGCGGTCCATTTCGGGGATGGCGATCTTGGCCATGGTCGCCGCCGCCGCCGAGGACGAGGCGCACATAGCCGAGAACCCGCCGCAGGCCACGATGGTCGCCATACCGAGACCGCCGCGGAAGCGGCCGAACCAGCGCCGCGCCGCCTCGAAGAGCTCCTCGGCCATGCTCGCCTTGACGATGAAGACGCCCATCAGGATGAACAGCGGAAGCGCCGAGAACTGGTAATTCGTCGCGTTCTTGATCACCTGCTGCTCGGCGATGGCCAGCGCCGCGCCGAGGCCCTTGGGATGGATCGCGGCAATGCCGCCGGTGCCGACCAGCATCATGGCAAATCCCAGCGGAATGCGGGTGAAGGCGATCAATCCCAGAAGTGCCGCGAAGACGAAAATGGTGAGCATCAGTGATTTTCCTCGTCAGGCAGGGCATGGGGATGGGGCAGAGGTCCGCGATCGGTCAGGACATGGCGCAGGCCGAGAATGGCGAACCAGGTGGCGACGACGCAGAAGCCGGCGGCGGCATAGATCCAGGGTGCCATCGGTACCTCGAAATAGACCGAGAGCGTGCCGAAGCGGTCGAGCCGGTTCGCCTGGTCGAACATCATCCAGCCGAATGCCGCCATGGCGACAATCTCGAAGAACCCGGTGAAGCGGCGCTCGATCCGGGTCAGGCGCGGCTTGTAGAGATCCGAAAACAGGCCCACCCGGATATGGGCATCGTCGCGAATGACCAGGGGCATCGCGGCGAAGAAGAAGATCATCAGGGCGAAGGTGACATATTCCCCTGCCCCCGGCAGTGGTTTGCCTATCTGCCGACCGATGCTGTCGATGAAGGCCACGAGCGCCATCAGGATCAGCGCGAGGCCCGAAATCGCGGCGCAAATCCCGCCAAGCCAGCGGTTGAAATTGTGAAACATGAGGGGGTTCCTTGCGAAGGCGCGAACCCGCACGCCATCGCGTGACGTGCGGGCCCGAGAGAGACGCGTCTGTCTGGATCAGCTGCCGCCAGCCTTGTTCTCGCGCGCGAGAATTTCGCGGTAGAAGGCCAGCACCTCGTCGGGGTTGTCGAGCCCTTTCTTGGCGGCGCGTTCCTTCCACTCCTCGATCCGGGCTTCGAGCAGGCTGCGGAATTCGTCGAGGGGGGCACCCTCCAGCGTCACGGTCGGGACCTTTTCCATCTCGGGGGCGAGCTTGGCCAGAACCGCATCGGCCGCGGCCCCGGACCGGGCCGGCAGGTCCTTTGCCGCGCGCTCGATCGCCTGCTGCTCGTCAGAGGTCAGCTGGTCCCAGCGCTCCTGCGAGATGAAGACTGCGAAGGACAGCGAGCCGAGGCCCCCGGGCACCTCGGTCATGCCGGTGACATATTCCAGCACCCTTGCACCCTTGGCGGAGTTCGGCGCCATCACCATGGCATCGACCGTGCCCTTGGTCACGTATTCCTGCAGGTCGGTGAATTCCGAGTTGACCGGCACGGCGCCCAGCTTCTTGACCGTCTCGGACAGCGCGCCGGGCGGGGACCAAAGCTTCGCGCCCTTGAGATCCGCAACCGATTCCGCCTGCAGCTTGCCGACCGACAGGATCTGCCGGCCGGGCAGCACGCTGGTCGACAGCACCTTGACGCCCTTGAACTCGTCGAAGGGCAGGAAATACTTATTGTAGGTCTCCCACAGCGCGATGGACGCCGCCCGCGCCGAGGGCGAGTTGAAGGGCAGGTCGCCGATCTTGTTCATGGTGACCAGCTGAGGCACGCCCCCGGTCGAGACAATGGCCATGTCGGCGATGCCGTCGCGCACCATCTCATATTGCCGGTCCGAGGGGGCCAGGGTGGTGTCGGGGATGGTGATCTTGATCTCTCCGCCGGATTCCTCCTCGATCGCGGCGGCGAAGTCGCGGATCGCGATCTGGTAAAGCTCGTCATGCGGCGGCAGGTAGCTGTTGAAGATCAGCTGGGTCTGAGCCAGCGCGGGCGCGGCAAAGGCCGGCGCAAGCATGACGGCAGAGGCAGCCAGGGCCGCTTTCAATCGGTTCATCATTTCCTCCCATGGAATCCGGCGCTCGCTCCCGCCGGTTTGGACGATCATCCCGCACCCCCCGGCAGGCACAAAGCGCGCCGGGGCGGGAATTTCACATTGCGGACAGCACGGGTTCGTGCGCATGCGCGGTCTCGGCGACGATCTCGGATTCGATGGCGCCAAGCGCCTCGATCTCCAGGCGCATGCGGTCGCCGGGCTTCAGGAAGCACCCGGTCGGCGCACCGATCCCCGAGGGCGTGCCGGTGGCGAGGATATCGCCCGGCTCCAGCGTCATCACCGTGGTCAGGTATGCGATCTGGTCGTAGATGTCGTAAATCATGTCATTGGTGCGCCCGTCCTGGCGCAGCTCGCCATTGACCCAGAGCTTCATGCCCAGGTCCAGCGGGTCCGCGATCTCGTCATCCGTGGTGATCCAGGGCCCGACCGGACCATGCGTGTCGAAGGACTTCCCCAGCGTAAAGGTCGGCGAGCGCGGCAGCCAGTCCCGCGCCGAAACGTCGTTGACGATGACATAGCCCGCGATGACCGAACGGGCCTCGCCGCGCGAGACATGGCGGCAGCGCTTGCCGATGACCACGCCCAGCTCGATTTCGTAATCGACCTTGTCCGAGGCTTCGGGCTTGACCACCGGATCGAAGGGCGCGTTCAGGCACGAGACCTGCTTGTTGAACCACATCTGGCTCGTCGGAATCGTGATCCCGGCGGCGCGGGCTTCCTCGGCATGCTTCTGGTAGTTCATGCCGATGGCGAGGAATTTCTGCGGATCGGCGACCGGCACTTCCAGCCGGACCGAGGCCAGCGCGAATTCCGGGCCTGTCGCTGCGAGCAATGCCGGGCGCAGGCGGGGCAGATCGGCCAGCACCTGCCGCATGGATACCCCTTCGCCAAGCGCGGGCGTCAGGTCGATGATCCGGTCCCCGACGACCTTGCCGATGCGGGTACGGCCAGCTTCGGTAAAGCGGGCGAGTTTCATGGGGTTTTCCTTGCGTGAGAGAATGGGCCGGGCTTTCGACCCGGCCCGGAAGGATCACAGGCCGAAGAATTTCTCGGCATTCGACGAGAAGATCTTGGTCTTGGCCTCGTCCGAGATATCCAGCGCCTCGACCGTCGGCACGCCGTCGAAGAACCAGTCCTTGCGGATCGGGTACGAGGCTCCGTAAAGGATATTGTCCTCGCCCAGCACTTCGACTGCGCATTCCAGCTGCTTCTTGCCCCATTGCGGCGGGCCGGAGATGTCGAAGAACAGGTTATTCGTCAGCTTCTCGCGCAGGTTGGAATTGCCGGTGTCGAAACGGTCGACCGCGTCGCCGTAGGAGTGGCGCGGCTTCGGCACCAGCATGTCGGCAAAGGCGAAGAAGCCACCGCCCAGCATCGAGTGGCTCAGGCGCAGGTTCGGGAAGCGGTCGAACAGGCCCGAGAAGAGCTCCCGCCCGACGGCGGTGCCCTGCGCGATGCAACGGCCATATTGGCGGCGCTGGTTGTTGAAGTCGAGGATCGAGCCGTAATCCACCGGCAGCGGCGTGTGGTGGACGACGACCGGGATCCTGCGATCGTTGATGAACTCGAAATAGGGGTGGAAGGCCTCGTCATCCAGATAGATGTCGCCGTATTTGCAGGCCATCTGGACGCCTTTGAAGCCCAGATCGTCGATGCAGCGCTCAACCTCGGCGATCATGTCCTTCTTGCCCCAGGGCGGGCAGACGGCGAGCGCGGTGAAACGCCCATTCGAGCGCGAGACATAATCCGCCAGCCCGTCATTCAGCCGCTTCGAGCAGTCCAGATCCAGCCATTCCTGCCAGACCGGGATACGGAACACGGCCTGGTCGATGCCCGCCTTGTCCATGTCGGCCAACTGGCTCTCGATATTGTACTGGCCCTCGGCGTAGTTGATGTTCACCACGCCTTTCGGTTCCTCGATGATGATTTGGCGGATGTCCTTGTTCGCCACCGGCTCCATGCGGACATGGACGCCGTGCTGGCGCGGGATGCAGTTCATCATCGCCTCGCGCAGCTTCTCGTCAGTGAAAAGCGTGTCCGGCAGCCAGTGCATGTTGGCGTCGATGACGCGCTGCTTGGTGGCGGCGGGGTTCGCGCCTTCGGTGCGCGTCTGGGTGATCTGGTCCATCGTCATTCTTTCTCTGGATGGGTTATGGGGTCAGCGGATGTCGGCCGCAGCGGCCGTCTTGCGCATGGTTTCCTCGGTGAAGACTGGTTTGAAGGCACCGTCCTTCGCCGCGTCATCGGGACGCTTCATCCCCGCCATGCGGTGATATTCCATGAAGAGCGCCTTGACCTCGGCGCGGGGGATGACATCGTCGATATGGTCGAAGGGCTGGCCGCCGGATTTTTCCTCGACGAGGCGGCGGATGACCTCGGGGCCCTCGCCGCGGTTGGCGATGACAAGGCGGTTCACGCCTTCGCGGCGCGCGGCCTCGTAGGCCTTCAGCGCCTCGACGGGGTCGGCGATCTCGGCCAGCTTCTCGGCGATGACGCGGGCATCGACCAGCGCCTGGCAGACGCCGTTGCCGCCGCGCGGATACATGGCATGGGCGGCATCACCCAGCAGCGTGACCCGGCCGAAGGACCATTGCTCCAGCGGGTCATTGTCGATCAGCGGATAGATATAGACCTCGCGCGCATTGCGGATCATCTCGCCGACATCGAGGAAGTCCAGCTTCACCTCGTCGAAGACATGGGCGATATCATCGGGTTGAACGCGCACGTTCCAATCCTCGAGACCCTTGGGCTTGCCCTGCTGCTCGCAGACCCAGTTGATGAGCTGGTTGCCCTGCCCGTCCTCGTTATTGGCGATCGGATAGATGATCAGGCTGCCCTGACGGATCGGGTCGCCGATATGCAGGATGCGGCCACCACCGGCAAAGGGCGGCATCACGGTCACGCCGCGCCACATGGCGACGCCCGAGTAATGCGTGCGGGTGCTGGTCGGAACCAGCTGTTTGCGCACCGCCGAATGAATGCCATCAACGCCGATCATCACCTCCGAGCGGACGGTCTGCGGCCCCTCGGCAGTCTCGAACTGCATGGTGACGCCGGTCTCGTCCTGCTCGAAGCCCTTGAGCCGCGCGCCCAGTTGGATCGCGTCGGGGCCGAGGCGTTCGACCACCGCATCGCGCAGCATCATCTGGAAAGTGCCGCGATGGACGAAGCGCTGCTCATGCTCGTAGCCGATATGCTTGCCGCAATTCTCGGCGAAGATTTCCTGCCCGTGGCCGGTATAGAAGACCGAGTCCTTGGCCTCGACCGAGATCTTCTGGAACTCTTCCAGAAGGCCCATCTCGGTCACTTCCTTGGTGCCGTAGACCTTGATGTCGATGCCGACTCCCAGCGGTTTCAGCTCGGGGGCGGCCTCGTAGATTTTCGGGCGGTAGCCCTGCTGGTGCAGGCGCAGCGCGGTCGCAAGGCCGCCCGGGCCGGCACCGATGATGGCGATGTCGAGCATGGATTTCTCCTTCAATTTCAGGGGTCGGGTCAGTGGCTGCTTTCAGCCAGCGCGCCGAATTTTTCTTGCATCTGTCGGGACGGAGGGTCATCGGCCAGACGGCAGACCGGATAGCGCAGGGCGCAAAGCGCGAGCGCGGCAAGGAAGATCAGAAGCTGCGGCATCGGCCCCATAGCCGCCTGCGCGGCGAAGAAGGCGGGCGGACCCAGCAGCACGCCTAGCAGGGTGATCTGCGTCACCAACCCCGAGGTCGCGCCGGTCGCTTGTGCATTGGGCGCAGTATAGGGCACCAGCGTCCACATCCCGACCAAAAGGCCGCTTCCGAACATCAGCACCCAGACCGTGACGATCGAGGCCATGAAGCCAGGCGCGGTCCCATAAAGCGCCAGCCCTGCCAGCCCGGTGATTGACATCCCCAGAGTGGTGATCGCGCGGCTGGAGACGCCCCGGCGCAGCATCAGCCCGACCGAAAGGCAAGCCAGCGCGTTCGAGACCATCGAAACCGCGCTCCAATGGGCGACGGCCGTTTCGGCGACACCGTATTTCGCGCCAAGATAATGGCCCAGCGTCGCCAGCACCCCGGTCTGCAGGAAGGAATCCCCGGCAAAGGAAATGCCCAGCAGATAGATCATCGGTGAGCGCAGCACCTTGCCCGCCCCGCGGCTGCGCCCGGAGGCATCACCCGCATCGCGCGGTGGGATCGCCAGCAGCGCCAGAACGGCCAGAGCCAGCGTAAGCAGAACGTGGAAGCCGAAGGCCGCGCGCCAGGTGCCAAAGGCGTCCGACAAGCCCGCCGACAGGAAAGGCAGCAGGAAGCTCATCGGCACGAAAGTGGACCACAACGCCAGCGCCATCACCCTCTGCCTGCCGGTCGTCAGGCGGATCAGCGTGGTGATCGCGGCAACCGCGGAAAGGACGTAACCCACCCCGGTAACGGCCCGCGCGGCCAGCAACAGACCCAACGAGGGTGCAGAAACCGTTAGAAGATCGCCCGCGATCATCGCTGCGATGCCGCAGAACAACACCTTGCGATCGCCGATTCGGTCCACCAGATAGCCCGAGGCCAAAGCCCCCAGCGCCACGACCAGCGAGGGCATGGACATGACCAGCCCCAGCACCGAACGCGAGGGCGGATGAAACTCGGCGGCGATCTTGCCCAGCTCGGTGACGGCCTCGCTGACGCACATGGCGGCGGCGACGCCGAGGCCATAGACGATCAGGATGCGCGCGAGCGGGGCCTTGATGATGGTGGACATGTTCTTCCTCCCTTGCCGTCAGCCTCGCCCATCCTGATGTGTCGGGCCAACGGAACCTCCGCGAATGTTCATATTGCGGAAGCGTGTTTGCGAGGGACGGGCGCGCCCCCCTCGCGCGTCATTTCTTTAGCAAGGTCACCTGCGACAGCAGGACCTGCCAGCCCCTCCCGGCCGGCACGGCGAGGACCGCGCCAAAGCCGTCAAGCTCTGCCAGCTCCCCGCTGCCGATCCGGCGCACGCGGTTCAGCGTCGGGCCGGTGATCAGCACGCCCCCCATCGCCTCGCGCAGTTCCAGCGCGCCGCGCGTGATTGAAACGAAGCCGCCCATCTTGCCGACATGGGCGATGAACGCGGCCTTGCCATGCACCTGGCCCGAGCTGTGCACATGGACCAGGTCCTCATGCAGGATGCGATCCAGGGCCTCGGGATCGCCCGATACCAGAGCCCCCTGCCGCGCGGCCTCGAAGCCCAGGATCTCGCGTCCCAAGGCACTGTCATGGTCGATCAGCGCCATCAGACAAGCCCCTCATAGCTGCCGCCATCTAGCTGCAGGTTCTGCCCCGAGATGAAGCCGGCCTGCGCCGAACACAGGAAGGCGCAGGCGTCCCCGAATTCACCCGGAAGACCGAAGCGTTTCGCGGCGATGGTGCTTGAGGCGCGGGCGCGCGCTTCGTCGCGGGTGATCCCCTCACGCGCCATCAGGCGCTGCGCCATGAATTCCTGGCGCGGGGTGTCGATGCGCTCGGGCAGGATATTGTTGATGGTGACATTGTCGGCCACGACATCGCGCGAGATCGCCTTGCAGATCGCGGTCAGCCCGGCCCGGGCCGAGGTGGACAGGCCCATCATGTAATGCGGCGCCTTGACCATGGCCGAGGTGATGTTGACGATCCGGCCAAAGCGGCGCGCCTGCATGCCGGGAACCCAGGCCCGGATCAGCTGCACGGCGGGGATCATGTTCGCCCCCATCGCGGAAAGCAGCGCGGCCTCGTCCCAGTCCGCCAGCGCGCCCGGCGGCGGGCCGGCATTGTTGGTGACAAGGATGTCGACCTCGGGGAAGCGCGCAAGGATCGCGGCGCGTTCCTCGGGCTTCGTGAGGTCGGCGGCGATGAAATCGACTTTGGCGTCGGGCAATTCGGCGCGCAGGTCCCCAGTTACGCGGGCCAGCTTTTCGCCGTCGCGGCCGTTCAGGACGACATGCGCCCCCTCGCGTGCGAGCGCCGTGGCACAGGCAAGGCCAAGCCCCTGCGACGAGGCGCAGACAAAGGCCAGCCGGCCGGAAATTCCCAGATCCATGATCGTCCTCAGGAAAAGATGTCGTTGAAGAATTCGCTCATCGCGGCCCATGACCGGCGATCGGCGCGGGCATCGTAGCGGGCAAAGGGCGGGCGGCCGGGGGCGTCGGGCTCGGTGAAGGCGTGCCTTGCCCCGCCGTAAAGGTCCAGCTCCCATGCGACGCCTGCCGCGCTCATCGCCCCGGTCAGGCGGGTCAGGTCCTCGGGCGTGGCCATCGGATCATCGCTGCCCGAGCAGATCAGGACGGGGCCGCGCGACTGCGTGCCCCATTCGTCCGAGACGAGGTCCAGCCCGCCATGGAAGCTGACCACCCCCGCGACATCGCCGCCGCTGCGGGCATATTCCAGCACCGTCGCCCCGCCGAAACAATAACCAAGCGCGCCGATCCGGTCGGGATCGACCTCGGGCCGAGCGGCAAGCTGTGCGCGAGCCACCTCGACGCGGGACATCCAGCCGGCACGGTTGCGTACGCAGGCGCCCAGCTTCTCGCCGATCCGAGCCGGGTCCGAGAGCTGCTCACGCCTGCCCCAGAGGTCCAGCGCCAGCACGGCATGGCCCTGCCCCGCAAGCCGGTTTGCGATGCCAAGGATGAAGCCGTTCAGGCCGTGGGCGCCATGGACCAGCAGGATGCCCGGCAGATCGCCTGCGCCCTCGGGCGCGACAAGGCAGCCGCGCATGAGAAGCCCGTCCTGGCTGTAACTGATATCCTCGGCGATCATGGCGGCTCCTCTTTTGCCTGACCTTGTTGTCAGGCGGCATGCAGGTGCGGGCAATCGCGGGCAGCCGGTTCTGTTCACATTGCGAAATGCGACAAGCGCTACTCCACATGGTGAAAAACCGGCGTGGTTTTCGTTGCGCCCTTACACGCGCCAAGGTCCGATCAACGCCATTTCAGCATCGAGAAAGAGGCGCTCATGCCGCATTGCATCGTCGAATATTCCTCCAACCTCGAACCGACGGGCCGGATCGGCGCGCTTCTGGAAAAGATCGCCGCGCATTTCCGAACCGCCCCCGAAGTGTTTCCGACCGGCGGCGTGCGGGTCCGGGCGATCCCGGTCAGCCATTACGTCATCGCCGACGGCAATCCCGAACATGCCTATGTCAACGTGACCTGCCGGATCGGCGCAGGCCGCCCGGCCGATTTCCGCAAGGCCTTTTTCACACAGGCCTTCGAGATCGTGACCGAGCATTTTGCCGAGGAAACCGCGCGCCGCGGGCTGGGGATCACCTTCTATGTCGATCAGGCCGACCCCGAAGGATCATGGAAGACCAATTCGATCCACGCCCATATGGCCAAGGCTTGACGGAAAAAGGGGCCGGAGAATGCTCCGGCCCCTGCCCTTTTCAGGCATTCTCGAGGAAGCGTTCAAGCGTCGGCGGCTCGATCGACAGGCCGGGCTGCACCGGCTCGGTCCCGGCAAAGACTGTCGCCTCATTGAACCATTTCGCCTGAGCGGGCAGGCCCCACTGATCGGCGCGCTTGGGGTCGGACAGGCTCCAGGCCACCGGCGGCTCAAGGTCGATATGCTGGTAATGGGTGTTGAAAAGCTCGATCCGGTGGCCGTCGGGATCGCGGAAATAGGCGAACATCGCCCCCGAGATGCCATGCCTTCCCGGTCCGCGTTCCAGCCGGCGGCCAAGGCCGAGGCTGCCTGCCACGTCGCAGGCATGGACAAGATCATGCGCGTCGCGCAAGAGATAAGCGAAATGGTGCAGCCTCGGACCGGGGCCGTTGGTGAAAACGAGGTCATGCGGATTGCCCTTGCGCTGCATCCAGACGCCCCACAGGTTCACCTGATCCTCGGCGCCGTCGGAATAGGTATATTCCGAGGTCCGGAAGCCGAGCGGATGCCAGAAACGGAAGGCCTGCCAGACGTCCTGCGCCTGGATCTGCCAGTGATCCAGCCGCTGCGCTGCAGCGCCATGGTACTTGTCATAGGACATGAACATGCGCTCGCGGAGCGGCATGGATGAGGTGAATTCGACCGGCATGCCGATGGAATCGCTGACATGCAGCGTCAGGCCCTGATGCGCCACATCAACCAGCTTCGCGGCGACGCCGATGCTGTCGAAATGGTCCTTGGCCTTCATGATGTCATCGTCGGTCAGGACGCGGAAGCCGATGCGCGGGCAGTTCGGGGATTCTCCTTTGACCAGAACGAGGCTGTGATGGCAGTTTTCCTCGCGGCCGCGCAGCCAAAGCGTCTGGCTATCCTCGTCGCTGACCACCAGCCCGACGAGATCGGTATAGAAGGCCTTGCTGGCGGCAAGGTCGCGCACGGTCAGCACGGTATGGCTCGCGCGCGTGATATTGAAGGGCGGGCTCAGGACGGGATCGGGCAGGTGCATGTTGTTCTCCTCATCGTCGGGGGCCGGCGGGACCGGCCCGGATGAAGGAATTTTCCCGCAGCCCTGCCGCGTCTCAAGCGCGACAAGGGCTTCTGTTCACATCCCGGAAAAGGATCAGGCGCTCACGCGCTGGCGGCCAAGCGCCTGTCCGACCTCGCGCGCCCCGGCACGCAAGAGCGGCAGCAAGCGCGTCGCGCGCTCGCCCCTGAGGCGCGAGATGGGGGCAATGATGCTGATCGCGCCGACCGCGCGGCCGACAACATCGCGCACCGGTACGGCCAGCACATGGCGGGTCGGATCGACAAGGCTGTCCTGGCTCAGGTAGCCTTGGCTGCGGGCGGCCTCGACCCCGTCGACGACTGCCGCCTCGGGGCAACGCCAATCGGCGAAGCGCTCGGCATTGTCGCGCAGGGTGTTGGCCAGGCGCTCGTCGCCCAGGAAGGCCAGCATGACGCGCCCGCCGATGCTGACGCCCAGAGGGCGACGCGCACCCACCTTGATGCGCTGCGCCTGCAGGGGAAAATTGCCAAAGCGGCGGTCGGCATAGACCGAGTCATTATGCGAAGGCACGGAAAGGAAGATCGAATCCCCGGTCCTCGAGGCCAGATCCTCGAGGGTCGGCACCGCCAGCCGGGTGATCGGGCAACGGTTGAAGGGCGCAACGCCCAGCCATGCCGTCTCGGCAGCGAGGCGATAGCGCTGTGTCCCCGAGGCGCGCTCGACGATGCCCTCCTGCTCCAGCGCCTTCAGGATGCGATGTGCTGTCGGATGCGAAAGCTTCAGCGAGCCGGCAATATCTACCAGTTTCTCGCCGTCGCAATCACCCCCGGCCAGCAGCCGGACGATGGCGAAAGAGCGTTGAATGCATTGCGTCCCGGTTGCCTCCCGCCGCCCGGATTCGATCGTCGTTTCCATGCCCATGTCTTCTTCCTCCCAGAAAAATCAATCGTGACCCTTGACCAGCCCGGCCTCGAGAAGCCGTCGGGTGGTCTGTTGAAGATGTCGTGTCAGCGCCTCGACAGCCGGTTCGGTCCGGCGTTCCAGCACGAGATCGAGGATCTCGCGATGCTCGGCCTCGATGTCGCGGGTGCCCTCGACCTGGGGCAGCAGCATGCGGCGGTAGCGCTCGGCCTGTACGTAAAGCTCGCCACGCAGGTAAAGCCACCACTTGCTGTCGCAGGCGGCGACGAGGTCGTCGTGGAAGCGTGCATGAATATGCGCCCAGTCGGGATGGGCGCGCCCCTCGGGCGAGGCCCCGGCCCGCGACAGGCGGTGCCATGTCGCCAGCAGCTGCGCCTCCCACTCGACATCCCCAAGCGCGATGGAACGGCGCAGGCAGCGCGCCTCGATCTCGATGCGGACCTCGGTCAGGTCCAGCAGATCCTCGCGCGAGATGGCGGCAACATGGAAGCCGCGCTGCGGCATGGCGACCACCAGCCGGTCCGATGTCAGCCGCGCCAAGGCCTCGCGGATCGCGCTGGCCGACACGGTGTAGCGCGACGCGAGCCCGTCGATCGCAAGCTTCGCCCCCGGACGGAAAGCGCCGTTCAGCAGCGCCTCCTTGAGATCGTCATAGACTTCGGCAGTCTTGCTGATTGCCATGTTCCCCACTCCTCCCTTGCGATGGGCCGTCCTCGTCGGCCCGTCGCAAGACGGATTCCCCGGCGCCATGAAAGGCTAAATAGATATTCCTGTCAAAATAGTTTTTTCTGAAAATCGCGATTTTCCGCGATGTGGAAGATTTTTTTCGCGCGGCTTGTCCGGTGGCACGGGCTTGGGGCTGATGACCCAAAGCCCGGCCGAACCGGGCAGGAGGATTCTATGACACATGCGGATTTTCGCGCCTTCGTGCTGCCCGAAAGCAATGACCGGGTCGGCAAGTCGCGTGGGCTGGACCCGGTGACCTATTCGCAGCCGATCCTTGACACCCCACGCGCCATCGCGCTGAAGGCGGAATGGGCCCGGCTGCAGGACGCGCCCTATATCGGCGTCACCCATGACGGCACGCCCGAAACCGGGCTGTTCGCGCTGGAGGACCAGGGTTTCGACGTCGAACTGGCCGTGGATGCCGCGGACACGCTGCTGGCCACGATGGCGCCCGCCGAGCGCGCCGCCGCCTGCAAGCCCCTCGAGGCAAAGCAATGGCGCGGCTGGTACAATCCCGAGCTGGTTTTCAATACCGAAGGCGTACGGCTGGAAAACCTGTCCGCTGCCTCGCGCGATTGTTTCCTTGACCTGCTGGCCGCCTGCACTTCCGCCCGCGGCTTCCAGATGATCCGGCGGCTCATGAAGGCCAATCTGTTCCTGGGCGAGCTATATGACCTGCGCCAGATCATGAACGAATGGTCCTATCACTTCCATCTTTTCGGCACGCCCTCGGTGACCGACCCATGGGGCTGGCATATCTACGGCCATCACGTCGGCTTCAACGTCCTGATCCTTGGCCGCCAGATGGTCATCGCCCCCCTGTTCATGGGCACCGAGCCCAACGAGATCACGCTGGAAAGCGGCGAACACTACGCGATGTTCAAAGAGGAAGAGGCGCAGGGCCTTGCCCTGATGCAGTCGCTATCGCCTGAACTGCGTGCCCGCGCCACGATCTATGAGCAGATGGAAGACCCCGCCATGCCGGCATGGCGCTTCAACTTTGCCGATCAGCGCCATCTGGGCGGCGCCTTCCAGGACAATCGGGTCATCCCCGTCGAGGGCGTGCCGGTCAGCGAATTCTCGAATTCGCAGCGACAGGCGCTCTTGGGTCTTTGCGAGACCTTCCACGCGCATTGGCCCGATGGCCCCCGCGCTGCTCGCATGCGCCAGATCGAGGCGCATCTGGACCGGACCACGTTCAGTTGGATCGGCGGGCATGGCGATGAGGACCCCTTCTACTACCACATCCATTCGCCAGTCCTGATGCTGGAATTCGACCACCATTCCGGCATGTGGCTCAGCAATGAAGACCCGGCAAAGTTCCACATCCATGTCATCAGCCGCATCCCGAACGGCAATGATTACGGCAAGGCGCTGATCGCCCTGCACCAGGACGCGACCCATGCTTGACACGACCCTTTCCGCCCTGCTCGACGACCCGTCGTTGCTGCGCGAGGCCGCGCTGGTCGGCCCGCGCTGGATCGAGGCCCAGGGCGCCGGCATCGCGGTCACGAACCCTTCGACCGGGGCGGTGCTTGGCCATGTCCCCGATCTTGGCGCCGCCGAGACCGACGAGGCGATCCGTGCCGCCCAAACCGCGCAAAAGGTATGGGCCGCCCGCACCGCCAAGGAACGCGGCCAGATCCTGCGCCAATGGTTCGAATTGATGATAACGCATCAGGACGATCTGGCCCGCATCCTGACCGCCGAACAGGGCAAGCCCTTCCCCGAGGCCAGGGGAGAGATCGCCTATGGCGCGAGTTTCATCGAATGGTTCGCCGAGGAAGCCCGCCGCGCCTATGGCGAAATCGTGCCGGGCCATGCCCCCGACAAGCGCATCCTTGTGACCAAGCAGCCGATCGGCGTCGTCGCCGCAATCACGCCGTGGAATTTTCCGAATGCGATGATCACCCGCAAGGCCGGTCCCGCCTTCGCCGCAGGCTGCGCCATGGTGCTGAAACCGGCGAGCGAGACGCCCTTTTCGGCCATCGCGCTGGCCGTTCTGGCCGAGCGTGCGGGTCTTCCGGCGGGCCTCTTTTCAGTGCTGACGGGACGTTCGACGGTGATCGGCGGCGTGCTGACGGCAAGCCCGGTGGTGCGCAAGCTGACTTTCACCGGCTCGACCGGGGTCGGCGCGCAGCTTTACGCGCAATGCGCGCCGACGATCAAGAAACTGGGGCTGGAACTCGGTGGCAACGCGCCCTTCATCGTCTTTGACGATGCCGATCTGGACGCGGCGGTCGAGGGCGCGCTGGTCGCAAAGTTCCGCAACAATGGCCAGACCTGCGTCTGCGCGAACCGCATCTATGTCCAGTCGGGCATCCATGACGCCTTCGCCCGCCGCCTCGCCGCCCGCGTGGCGCGGCTGAAGACCGGCGACGGTTTCGAGACCGGCGTGACCTTCGGCCCGCTGATCGACGCCAAGGCCGTGGTCAAGGTCCGCGCCCATATCGAGGACGCCAAGGCCAACGGCGCGCAGGTCCTGACCGGCGGTGAGCCGCATGATCTGGGTGGGCATTTCTGGCAGCCGACCGTGCTGACCGGCCTGACCGCGGAGATGGCGATCACGCGTGAGGAAACCTTCGGCCCGGTCGCGCCGATCTCTCGTTTCGAGAGCGAATCCGAGGTCATCTCGGCCGCCAATGACACGGAATTCGGGCTGGCCTCCTATGTCTTCACCCGCGACCTTGCGCGCGCCTTGCGTGCCTCCGAGGCGCTGGAAGCCGGAATGGTCGGGGTCAATACCGGCCTGATCAGCACCGCCGAGGCACCCTTTGGTGGCGTCAAGGCCTCGGGTCTTGGGCGCGAGGGCAGCCGCCACGGGCTCGATGACTTCATGGAGCTGAAATATATCTGTCTTGGAGGGGTCCAATGAACCTCGTTTCCTTCACCGCAGGCGATCAGGCGCATTGGGGCGTGACGGCGGGCGAGGGCGTCCTGGCCCTTTCGCAGGAATTTCCCGAATTCCCGACCCTGCGCGACGTGATCTCGGCGCAGGCGATCCCGCAGGTCCTGAGTGCCGCCGAGGGCCGCGCGCCGAGCCATGCCCCCGGCAGTTACGCGCTGCAGATCCCCATCCCGAACCCGGAAAAGATCATCTGCGTCGGCGTGAACTTTCCCGACCGCAATGCCGAATACAAGGACGGCAAGGACGCCCCCGCGAACATGTCGCTGTTCCCGCGCTTTGCGCGCGGCTTCTCGGGCCATGGCGCGGCCCTGATCCGTCCGCCGGAAAGCGAGCAGCTGGACTATGAGGGCGAGATCGCCGTGGTCATCGGCAAGGGGGGCCGCCGCATCCCAGAGGCCGAGGCGCTCTCGCATGTCGCGGGCCTCACGCTCTGCAACGAAGGGACGATCCGCGACTGGGTGCGCCACGCCAAGTTCAACGTGACCCAGGGCAAGAACTGGGATCGGTCCGGGGCGATGGGGCCCTGGCTCGTGCCGTTCACCGACCCGGCGCAGATCCTTGATGTCGCGATCGAGACGCGGGTGAATGGCGAACTACGCCAATCCGACCGCACGAGCCGGATGATTTTCCCGGTGGCGCGGCAGATCGCCTATATCTCGACCTTCACCACGCTGGTTCCTGGCGACATCATCGTCACCGGCACGCCGACCGGGGCCGGGGCGCGCTTCGAGCCGCCGGTCTGGCTGAAGCCGGGCGATGTGGTCGAGGTCTCGGCCGAGGGGATCGGCACGCTTCGCAACGAGGTGGCCGACGAATGACTTTGTCTGAGTTTGAAATCCGCGCGGCCGCCGAGGACCTGTTCGAGGCCGAGACAGCGCGCCACCAGATCGGCCTTTTGTCGCTCAAACACCCCGACATGACGTTGGACGATGCCTATGCCGTGCAGGCCGAACTGGTGCGCCGCAAGCGCGCGGCGGGCCTTGGCGTGATCGGCTGGAAGATCGGCCTGACCAGCCGCGCGATGCAGCAGGCGCTGGACATCATCACGCCAGATTCCGGCATCCTGCTCTCGGATATGCTGTTTCCGGACGGCGCGATGATCCCGCTGGGCCGCTTCATCCAGCCCCGGATCGAGGCCGAAATCGCCTTCGTGATGAAGGCCCCACTTTCCGGTTTGGTGACGCGCGAACAGGTGCTGGCGGCGACCGAATATGTCGCCCCTTCGCTCGAGATCCTCGACACACGCATCCTGCGCGCCGACCCCGCCACCCGCGCGACCCGCAAGATCTACGACACGGTCGCCGACAATGCCGCCAATGCCGGGATCGTGCTGGGGGCGCAACGCCACGCCCCGGATGCCTTCGACCTGCGCCGCGTCGGCGTGATCCTCAAGCGCGACGGCGTGGTCGAGGAGACCGGGCTGGGCGCCGGGGTCCTGGACGATCCGGTCACCGGCATCCTGTGGCTGGTGCATCGCCTTGCCGAATACGCCCAGGGCATCGAGGCGGGCGAGGTGCTGCTCTCCGGCTCGTTCATCCGCCCGGTCGAGGCCCCGCCCGGCAGCCGTTTCGACGCCGATTTCGGTGATTTCGGCCGCGTCACCCTGAACTTCGCTGGTGAATGAGATGCCCGCCCCGATCAATCCCCTGAAACACCGCCTCGCCGCGGGCGAGGTCACCCATGGCATCTGGCTGGGCCTTGCCGACCCCTACCCCGCCGAGATTGCCGCCACCGCCGGTTTCGACTGGCTGCTGATCGATGGCGAGCATGCACCCAACGACATCCGCTCGCTCTCGGCACAGGTCGCGGTCCTTGCGGGATCGGACAGCGCGCCGGTGATCCGCCTGCCCGATGACGACCCCGCCAAGATCAAGCAGGCGCTGGATATCGGCGCGCAGACGCTGTTGATCCCGATGATCGAAAGCGCCGAACAGGCTACCCGCGCCGCCCGCGCCTGCCGCTACCCGCCCGAGGGGGTCCGCGGCGTCGGCTCGGCTTTGGCCCGCGCCTCGCGCTTCGCCGCGATCCCCGACTACCTTGCGACCGCAAATGCCCAGATCTGCTTGATCCTGCAGGTCGAGACCCGCGCAGGCCTCGCCGCGCTGGATGAGATCGCGGCGACCGAGGGGGTGGACGGGGTGTTCATCGGTCCCTCGGATCTTGCTGCCGATATGGGCCATCTGGGCAATCCCGGCCACCCCGAGGTGCAGGCTGCGGTGCTTGGCGCGCTGGCCCGCATCCGAGCCGCGGGCAAGGCGGCGGGCGTCCTGACCACCGATCCGGCCTTCATCGAGGCCTGCAAGGCGGCGGGCGCGAATTTTGTCGGCGTCGGCATCGACGTGACGATCTTGGCGGGCGCGCTGCGGGCGCTCGCCGGAAAATTCCGCAAGGCCTGAGCCTGCGATCCAAGAGAATTCCCGACCGCCTCGGGGCCTTTCCCGGCGGGTGGTCGGGTATTGCCCGGCGCCGACTGCCCGAACAGGGCGCCAAGAACCAAACGGGAGGAGAGAGACATGAACATCAAGGCATTTGCCTGCGGCGCGCTGCTGCTGGCGACCGCGACCTCGCAGGCCTTCGCGCAGGACCATCGCGGCGGTCCGCCCAAGGGCGTGGGCGCGTTCCAGAAGAATTTCGGCGCGGCCGGCCTGTTGACCGTCTGGGGCCAGGACGACACCTATGGCGGCGTGCAAAGCCGGATCAACAATGGCTTCTCGCATGAAGCCAAGGCCGAGGCGACCGGCGTCATGTCGGGCTACGAGGACGACATCTCGACCCTGCTGTTGCCGATCTCGCTGCTGCAAGGCCTGCCGGACGGGCAGTCGCTGATCTACAGCAAGCTCACCCTCAACGCCAATCGCGGGGCCGAGAACCCGACCTATTCCGAGGGCACCCTGCCCAGCATCCTTGTGTCCTATCTGAACATGCCCAGCGACAACCTGGCCTGGGGTATCGGTGTAGTGGCCCAGCAGGCCGATACCGAAATGAAGCATAATGGCGGAAATATCGACTCGACCTCGGCCGGGCTGCGCGGCGATCTGCTCTACGTCATGAATGACAATTGGGCGATGGCACATCGAGTCATCGCGAGTTGGGGCGATGCCACGACCGAAATCCCGACGCCTGTGGGCACGATCAGCGAGGATCGCAGCTCGTCGCTGTTCTATTATCAAGGTGATCTCGTCGGGACCTATACGGACCGCGACATGTCCGCGCTTGGCGATGGCTGGGTCTTCCATCCGCGCCTTGGCGTCGTTGCCCAGCACATCACCCGCGACGAGGCCACCAACAGCAGGGGCGCGACTGTTTCCGAGGCCCAGATCGATTACGGCATGGTGCAGGCCATCGCGCGGATCGAGAAGCCGACCTTCAAGCCCGGCGACTGGTCGCCGCAATTCGAACTGGGAATGAAGCACGAGTTCGAAAACTCGGTCGGCGAATACATGGACGAGGAAAATTACCTCTACAGCCAGATTGCCCTCGGCACAAAGCTCGAGAATGGGGCGTATTTCAACGCGGCCTATACCCGCGACGACGGCTTCAATGGCAACCGCCGTACCCAGACCTTCAAGCTGATCTACTCGATGAGCTTCTGACAGCAGCTGTGCCCGGCGCCGATCCGCGCCGGGCATTTGACCGCAGGGCCCGCAACGCAAAGGTCATGCGGCAGGCGTCGTTACCGGTGACCAATGGCCGAGTTTCCGATTGCCAGTGCCCGCACAGCTTGGTGCGAGACCGCATGGAACTGGGGAAATTATGGCGCAGGCTGGGGATAGATGAAACCATCCACCGGATAAGCTGCTCCCAAATGACCGGGCACGCTCTCGAGCCTCACCGAAGACCAATCGTTCTTCGCGGAAACGTCTACGGCGGCCATGTCAATCGAGACCGTGTTCCGGCGCCAGTTCGCATGACTCACCAGCACCTTGCGTTCTGAAATCACTTTCGAGACGACAGCGACATGGCCATTTGGGTTCTTCCGTGTCGCCTTGAAGGACATTACCGCAGCAGGAGTTGGGGTCGTCCCGCGGGCGTAGTGTCCCTTGGCGTTGCCCCACCATTCCTTGGCATTGCCCATGAGTTGGACACCGCTCAAAGTCCGCGCGAACGGGACGCACCAGACCCTCGTTCCGTGGGTTTGCTTTGTTTTCACTTCGAGTAGGGCCAGCGACATCCGCTCCGGTGAGATCCGCCCCAGCGATACATCGCTGTGCTTGCTGATCTTCGCGCCCATTTCGACGCCAGATGAAGATTGAGCGCGCTGCGCGGCTTGCTCGGAGCAGCCTGCAAGCATCATGCACACTGCGATGCCTGCAATGCAGGCGCGCCTGCTTGCCCAATCCATCATCTGTCCCTGCCTCTCGTTCGTTTTTTATGGGTCGCACTTTGTCGGCCTGTGCTTTCTTAGCCCTGACGAAGTTGAGGCGGCAATCGCGCAGTTCCGAGGACGCGGTCTCATCGGCGCTAACTTGCCAACAGCCATGTCAAACCGGCATAAACCTTCTTGGGCAAATCGCCCTGGGCCGGGCCGCACCAGAGAACCTTGCGCGCCATCGTCGCAGGATCTCCGGACCAAGCCTACACGAGCGGTTCGTCGATGCCGACAAGGCGTCTACAGGGCTTCCGCAACGGTGCCTTTGAAAATATTGCAGTCGCCCCTGGTGATCATCGGCCGGAGACCTGCGGGTATACGTGGGTTGGGACATGCCCCGCGCAGGCACCGGATCATCGCACCCTTGAAGCCGGTCGGACCGCAAATGAAGTAATCCGCGATCTTCGGGTCGCCGATCTTGACCAGCCCTTCCGGCGGGATCCGACTGCCATGTGCGCTCGGCCTCGGTTTCCAGGACGTCGCAGTAGGCATGGCTCTCATCGGCCAAGGTCATTTGTCGATCATGCATGGCGTAATGGCGCTTCCAGGAAAGACAAGTCGGCCACGCTGCCCGATGCCCCCATCCCCAACGAATTCCGCGCATGCGCGAGGCAGCAACGCTGATTCTTGGCGCGGCATGGCTTGCCATGCCCGAAGCACTCCGCGATCTGGAAAGCGGCAGCCTGGTCCGGCTGCCGGCGGCTGATCTCGCCATTGTGCCAAAGCTCGGCGCAACCATGGCGCGACTGTGATCGAAACACGGACAGCCCGCGGAACCGTTCACCGCCACGGACCTTTCCATTATTCTCGCCCGCCGATTGTGAGACAATGGCGGCGTAGGCTCACGTCGGGACGCGATGACTTCTCTAGAGATCTTTCTCCAATTGGCCGGTGCGGTCGCTCTCCTGCTGTTTGGGCTCGGGCTTGTGCGCGACGGCATGCTCGAGGCCTTTGGTCTGCGCATGAAGATCATACTTGGCATCGGCACAAAGACAGGCCTGCGCGCCTTCGGTGCCGGGCTGGTCGCAACGCTTGGCCTGCAGTCGTCCACGGCATCGGCGCTGCTCACCGCCTCTTTCGTCGATCGCGAGATGATCGGCAACCGGTCCGCCCAGATCGTGCTGCTCGGCGCGAATGTCGGAACCGCTCTGACGGCCGTGATCGTCTCGAGCCAGACCGGCCACCTGGCCCCAATGCTGATCCTGCCCGGCTATCTGTTACGGCGGCGCGGTGGGGCCATATGCAGCGGGATTGGCGCCGCGCTGATCGGGCTAGGGTTGATGCTGATCTCTCTGACCCTCTTGGAACATGCCACGCTTCCCATCCGCGAATCCGCTGAATTGGCAGCATTTCTGCCGCTCCTGGACAAATCATGGCCGATGGCGCTGGCCTTCTCGGCCATTATCGCGCTGCTTTGCTCGTCTTCTCTGGCAGCCGTGCTGCTGATCGCGTCGCTGGGCCTTCCGGCGGCGCTGACCGTGGTGATGGTTCTCGGGGCAAACCTGGGCGGTGCGATCTCGGCCATGCTGGCGAGTTCCGGCCTTGGCGTTGCGGCCAGACGCGTGACGGCTGGCAACTTCGTCGTACGGGCTGTCGGGGCATTGATTTCAATGCCGCTTGCGGGCCAGCTGGCATCACTTCTCGGCGGATTGCCTCTGCATTTCACGAGTATCGCGGTCGAGGCGCATCTTTCCTTCAACCTGTTTCTTGCTGCCCTCATATGGCCTTTCATCGGCCCGATATGCGCGCTGTTGGCAAAGCTGGTTCCTGCGGAAGAGGTTGCTCAGGTCGCTGCTCAACAATGGCTGGACGAGACGGCTTTGGAAACTCCGCTGCTTGCCCTGACCGGTGCGCGTCGAGAGGTGCTGGCAATTGGCGACAGCATCGAGCGGATGCTGGCTCAGACGAGAACTGCCTTTCGCAAGAACGAAAGCAGCCCACTCGCCGAGGTCGCAGCACTGGAGCAGCAGGTCGATCGAAGACAGCATCTGGTCAAGGATTATCTGTCTCGCCTCGGCGGTACGGCGACCGAGGCCGAGAGGCGCAGCACCATCGAAATCCTCGATTACGTCATCAACCTCGAACATATCGGGGATATCATCGACAAGGGCCTTGGCCCCGAAGTCCGCAAAAAGATCCATCTGAGCCTGCGCTTTTCCGAGGCCGGGTACCGCGAGCTCGACGCCCTGTTTCTGATGACGCAGGAAAATCTGCGCTTGGCCCAGACTGTTTTCATGACGCGCGACCGAGAGATGGCACGGCGATTGATCGAGTTGAAGGTCGATATCCGTCATCATGAACGCCAATCCGCACAGCGCCATCTGATCCGCTTGCGCGAGGGACAAAGCGAGAGCCGCGAGACCTCCTCGCTGCATCTCGATCTGCTGCGCGACCTGAAACGGATCAACTCCCATGCTATCTCGGTGGCACATCCAATCCTCGACGAGGAGGGGTTGCTGTTCGAAAGCAGGCTGCGCGTGCCCTGAACGCAGCCTGCCGCTGCAGCAGCGAGCATTGGCCCCACGGGTCAGCTGGTTTTCCTGATCAACGCGCCTTCGAGCAGCTTCGTCAGCACTCTCACTCGCGAAGGTTTCGAGGATTTTGTCGCGGATCTCGATCCGGATACCATCGTTATCTTCCTGATGATGGTCGAGGATGCCGTCAGCCACCATTACATGGCGGGAACGGCGGCCGGTCGCGTCGCGTCGCGGCGGCCCCCGTCGAAGGCATCTACGACACACGTTCATCGGCCTTGGCCCGTTCGATGGGCAGGTCGAAGCGTTTCGGGACATGGGTTTCGGGACATAGGCGTTGCGATGGCGGAGCGGATGATCGAGTTGCTCGTCGGTTCGATCGTCCAACCGATCATCTCGCCCATCACGTCGCATCCACTGATCGGCTGGCAGCAGCTTCGTCGTTTCGGAATCGACGACGCGCTGCTGCCAGCCTAAACCGTGCTGATCAATTACAATCCGCCGCCCTGGGAACGCTACTGGCACTGGATGCTGCTGGCCTTGCCACGTTGCTGCTGCAAACCAACCTGATCGGCCTTCTGATTGTGCAGAATCGCCGCCACGCGCGGGCCGATCGGCTGGCCCGCGATCATCGGCTGGACCTGGCGCTTGCGGCCTGGTCGTCTTGTCATGGTCTATCCCTCGTTGGCAGCATCATGCTGCGTTCGCGCGGAAAATCCACTTACGCCCGTTGTTCAGTTTTCTGGGGCCGCGTCTCATCGCGGAGCCATTTGAAGATCAGATTGGTATTCACCGCTTAGGGGCGCACCGCCCGGGCCACGCTCGCGGCCTGGCGCAAGGACTACAACACCGAACGCCCGCACGCCCGCCTCGGCTGGCAGACACCTGCCGAGTTCGCCCAGACCTTCACCCCGCAACGGGATCGGACACTGCGCAACCCGCAAAGCTCCGTGCCGGCCCCCGTTGCCGAGCCAGCCCAAACTCAAACCCGGAGCCTGGCTCACGCTTGGATAAAATTCGGAGGCAACGTCAGGAGCACTTTTCCTGGTGTTGGGCCGAATTCCCTCGAACGCGGAGATCGCCCCTTGGGGCGTTTTTGGTGTATTGATGTATTTTGATTTTTGGTTGCGGGGGCAGGATTTGAACCTGCGACCTTCAGGTTATGAGCCTGACGAGCTACCGGGCTGCTCTACCCCGCGCCGTTTTGCCTGGTTTTCGGCGTTTTTTCATCGTTTTGAGAGAACCGTTTCTTTCCAGGTCTGGCGGTGACCTACTCTCCCACGTCTTGAGACGCAGTACCATTGGCGCGACGGCACTTAACGGCCGAGTTCGGGATGGGATCGGGTGTTTTGCTCGTGCTTTGGCCACCAGACCGGGAAAGAAACGGATCGGCGTTACCCTTTGCAGGGTTTCGGTTGTCCAAGGATGCTTTTGGAAGCGTGACAGATTGATCTGTCTTCTTCCGGATCAAATCAAGCCAATCGAGCCATTAGTACCGGTCAACTGAATGCATTGCTGCACTTACATCTCCGGCCTATCGACGTGGTGGTCTTCCACGGCTCTCAAGGGATACCTTGTTTTGAGGGGGGCTTCACGCTTAGATGCCTTCAGCGTTTATCCTGTCCGTTCATAGCTACCCAGCACTGCCGTTGGCACGACAACTGGTCCACCAGTGGAACGTTCACCCCGGTCCTCTCGTACTAGGGGCAACTCCTCTCAAGTATCCTACACCCACGGCAGATAGGGACCGAACTGTCTCACGACGTTCTAAACCCAGCTCACGTACCTCTTTAAATGGCGAACAGCCATACCCTTGGGACCTGCTCCAGCCCCAGGATGAGATGAGCCGACATCGAGGTGCCAAACGATGCCGTCGATATGGACTCTTGGGCATCATCAGCCTGTTATCCCCAGCGTACCTTTTATCCGTTGAGCGATGGCCCTTCCACTCGGGACCACCGGATCACTATGGCCGACTTTCGTCTCTGCTCGACTTGTCAGTCTTGCAGTCAGGCTGGCTTCTGCCATTGCACTCAACGAGCGATTTCCGACCGCTCTGAGCCAACCTTCGCGCGCCTCCGTTACTCTTTGGGAGGCGACCGCCCCAGTCAAACTACCCACCACGCAGGGTCCCGGACCCGGATAACGGGCCGCGGTTAGACATCAAGAGTGCGAAGGGTGGTATCTCAAGGATGGCTCCACAGCGACTGGCGTCACTGCTTCGATGCCTACCACCTATCCTGCACATCACAATCCTGATGCCAGTGCGAAGCTATAGTAAAGGTGCATGGGGTCTTTCCGTCTAACCGCGGGAAGTCTGCATCTTCACAGACAATTCAATTTCGCTGAGTCCACATTTGAGACAGCGGGGAAGTCGTTACGCCATTCGTGCAGGTCGGAACTTACCCGACAAGGAATTTCGCTACCTTAGGACCGTTATAGTTACGGCCGCCGTTTACCGGGGCTTCAATTCAATGCTTGCACATCTCCTTTTAACCTTCCGGCACCGGGCAGGCGTCAGACCCTATACGTCGCCTTACGGCTTCGCAGAGCCCTGTGTTTTTAGTAAACAGTCGCCACCCCCTGGTTTGTGCCCCCCGCCGATAGTTGCCTACCAACGGGGCCTCCTTCTCGCGAACTTACGGAGGTATTTTGCCGAGTTCCTTAAATGTGGTTCTCTCAAGCGCCTTGGTATTCTCTACCAGTCCACCTGTGTCGGTTTAGGGTACGGTCTTGTGGAGGGCTATTTCCAGGAACCGCTCACCAGCCCTTCCAATCCGATAAGGAAGAACTAGCTCTGCGATCCGTCACCATCTCCTGGCCCAGGAATATTAACCTGGTTCCCATCGACTACGCCTTTCGGCCTCGCCTTAGGGGCCGGCTTACCCTGCTCAGATTAGCTTTAAGCAGGAACCCTTGGACTTTCGGCGACAGGGTCTCTCACCCTGTTTGTCGCTACTCATGTCAACATTCTCGCTTCTGATCACTCCACCGGATGCCTTACAGCCCGGCTTCACAGTCAGAACAATGCCTCCGTAACCCCGAAGGGCTAAAGAGGCAGCGTTCTATATCACAGAACGCTCCGCTACCACGCACATAAATGTGCATCCAAAGCTTCGGCTCGTGGCTTGAGCCCCGTTACATCTTCGCCGCAAGACCTCTTGATTAGACCAGTGAGCTGTTACGCTATCTTTAAAGGATGGCTGCTTCTAAGCCAACCTCCTGGTTGTTTTGGAAGTCTCACATGCTTTCCCACTTAGCCACGAATTGGGGGCCTTAGCTGTTGGTCAGGGTTGTTT